>JAPLHR010000071.1 GCA_026389535.1 Chloroflexota bacterium | reverse complement strand
ATCCCAACGGGCGCTGCAACGCCGAGCGGCCTCTACGTCGTTGATCCAAACGCAACCGGAATCGAGGTTGGCGCAACCTTTGTGATCCCTGCCGCTCAACCTGTGGCTGGTGGAGGTGTCTTTGCAGATGCGCAGGCGGCACTCCCAGCCCCACGCCTTGTGATCATTGACCTCTTTGCCACCTGGTGTCCGCCCTGCCAGCAGGAGACTCCGGTGCTGCGCTCGCTCGCAGCAACGTACGGCGATCACGGCCTTCAGGTAATTGGCATCTCGGTTGGTGAACTCCCATCGACCGTTGCGGCATATGCGGAGCGCTATCAGCTCGGCTATCTACTCTTGGTCGACGTCAACAGCGAGCTCTTTCGCGCCGCTGGCGCTGGTGGAATTCCAACGAAGCTCATCCTTGATGCCGACGGGCGTGTCCTTCGCGTCGTAGCGGGGCCACTGACGCGCGAAGCGGCAACCGCGCTGGTGGAGGAGCTGCTCCCTACTCGCTAACGAATCGGAAGCGATCGCGGTCAGCCACGATCCGGCCGACGGGAGTCTGTACCTCATGGCTCATGACCACCAGCCACTCACCCGCCGCCGCCTCGGCAAAGATTGAGGCCTTCGCATCGACAGAGACCCACGCCTCGTCGTCGTACGCCGTCACCCAGCGTGGGTTCGCCTGCCATGGGCGCATGAAGAGATCACCAAGAAAGAGGAGTGTTCTCTCGCGACCGCGCACGATCGTGGCCTGGGAGCCTGGTGTGTGCCCACCCAGTCGGCGCAGCGTGATCGTTGGGGTGAGCTCCAGCGTGCCGTCAAACGAGCGCGGTGTCGTTGCGCTAAAGAGGCGCGTCAGACCGGGGACGTCGTATGCGGCACGCGCGCGAAGGGATCCGCTCGCTACGGCCGCGATCTCACGATCGGGAGCAACGATCTGGGCGTTCGCAAAGGCAGCAGCGCCATGCTGGTCTACCAGCCCACCGGCATGGTCTCGATGTAGGTGGCTCGGCACAATGCTGGCGATCCGCTCAATATCAATCCCAGCGCTGACCAGCGCTTCGCGGGCAGAGCACGAATCGGTATCCGCGTCACTAACCTGCGTGCCTGCTGGCACTGCACCGGTCTCTAGGAGCACCGCGCCACTCGCGTCGCTCACATGCAAGATATTGAGCGCCTGCAAGAGGCGGGATCGCGCATCTAGTTCGTTGGCAACCATCGGCGCCCAGGTCTCTTGGGGGACTGGGCCGAAGATCGCCCCTGCATCGCTCCAGAAGGTTCCGATTCGAAGCAGGTCGACGGTGATCCCCCCGAGATCAATGCTGCGGCGTTCAGTCACGAGGCTTGGCGACCCTCGCTCCGTCATGCGCCTGCTGCTCGTCATCAAAGCCAACGTGGGCTGCAGATGCCGTTGGTTCTGTTTGGCCCTGATAACGGCTGCGCAGTTCGCTGCTGCCGTACGGACGCTCAACCTCTGAGGACATGCGGTGGAACGAGATCTGCCCAATGCGCATTCCCGGATAGAGCGCAATTGGTAGTCGGGCAACGTTGCCGAGCTCCAGCGT
>JAPLHR010000009.1 GCA_026389535.1 Chloroflexota bacterium | reverse complement strand
GGTTGGAACCATTGCGTCCTCAAGTGGTGGATTCGAGATCAGGAAGCTGACACAGCGTGGATCAATCGACTCTGTAGCGGCGAACGCGTCGCGCGCGGCAGAGTCGCCGGGTGGCCGGCGTAGCTTGGTGATGATCGGCGCAAGTTCGCGCTCAATGATCAGCGCGGAGAGATCTTCATGGGCGAGGCGCTTCCCCTGCGGTCGGCGCGGATCAGCCGGAGCAGGGAAGGCTTCAAGAACGGCGTGATCAAAGAAGTGCGCGAAGGGCCCGTGACCAACGTCGTGCAGTAGTCCAGCAACGCGCAACGTCTCAACAACGAGCCCTTCACTTGGTGGAGTTTCACCGTCGTTCGTGAGCCGTGTCGCAAGTGACGAGTAGAGGTGCCGCGCCCAGAGGCCGGCCTCATGCATCACGCCGAGGCCATGCGAGAAGCGGCTATGTTCGGCGGTGGGGAAGACCCAGCGGGCGCTCTGTAGTTGGCTGATGCGGCGCAGGCGCTGGAGCCAAGGGCTGTCAAGCAGATCCTCTTCGGCAGCCTCTTCCTGAGCGTGGCCCGTGGCGGCTGCACCCTCAGGGGTGAGGCGCTTGGTGAGCTCGATATAGCCGTGGATCGGGTCGCTGATTAGGTTGACCGCCTTGAACTGCTCCGCGTCCATGGCTACGCGTTCGGCTTTGCTGTGGTGCCGTATCGCGCAGCGGCGGCACTGTGCGTGCGCGCCATGTCGTCGCGCAACGCGTCGGGGCGGAGCACCTCGGCGCCTTCGCCCCAGGTCAGCACCCACGAGCGAATCTCCAGCAGCCCAGAGACACGCGCGCGCCAAATCAGCGAACCGTCGGGCTGCTCCTCAATGGTTTGCGATGGATGCCAGCGCGTCTCTTTGGCACGAGCGGCCGACTCTTTGCTGAAGCGAATCACGATCTCTTCGAGCGGCTGGTCGGCGACGATGTCCCACGCTGAGGCGAGGGTGCGCTCCAGCTCCACATCTTTTGGCAACTCGAACGTTGCGGTGGTGACGCGCACGTTGCTGATGCGATCAACGCGGAAGGTACGGAGTGCGCTGCGCGTCTCATCGTGGCCGATCAGATAGGTGGTGTGTGTCGCCGCCGATGGCTCCATGAGGTACGGATGCACACGCGCACGTCGGCTGGTTCCTGGATTGCTCCAGGCCGCGGCGTAGTCAAACTCAACGATTCGGCCAGTGACCCACGCGGTGGTGAGGAGGCGAAGTCGCTCTCGCGCGTCACTGTCAGTGGTGAGTTGACTCAGCTGCGTCACCGTGCGCTCTACGGCACTGCGCAACGGATTCTCCAACAGGCTGCCGAGTTTCATCAGCGCTGCGCCAAGTTCTGGGTCGTAGCCGGTGGAGAACTTTGCGAGTAGTCGCGCCGCAAGCACAACGGAGATCGCCTCGTCTTTACTGAAGCGCAGCTCGGGCAGCAGCCCCTCTTGCGATACGCCCCAACGGCCGAGGTTGTTCCAGACCGGCACGCCGACGCTTGCTTCGAGCGCCTGGAGGTCGCGATAGGCGGTGCGGCGACTGACGCCG
>JAPLHR010000089.1 GCA_026389535.1 Chloroflexota bacterium | reverse complement strand
GGAGGCTCCCGCCTTGCAGCGCGCGCTGCGCGAAATGGTGGATGCAGGCGACGAGGCGGCCGTTGTGGAGAGCACAAGCCACGGCCTGCAACTAGAGCGCGTCGGCGCGATTAACTTCGCATCAGCCATCTATACGACCTTTTCGCCAGATCATCTTGACTTCCACGCAACTCTTGATGAATATCGCGCCGCCAAGGCGAAGCTCGTGGCGAGAACTGTGGGGAGTGCAGCGAGTCGCGCGCGCCAACTGCCCCGTGTGGTTGTGGTGCATGCGAGCGATCCTGCCGTGCAGCCATTCGCCGAAGCGGCTGCCGCTGCTGGGCTACAGGTCGCCCGGTTCGATGCCTACTCCGAGCACGAGGTCCTGATTAACGGTGTGAAGGCGGAGCTGCATCTTGCGATGCCTGGGCGCATCAATGCCGCCAATGCTGCGGCAGCACTAACCCTCGTTGCCGCGTGGGGCCTGCCACTTCCCGCCGCAATTGCCGCAGTTGAGGCAGAGGTCGGACCCCCTGGACGAAGTCAGCTCATTGACGGCACACAGCCGTTCCGCGTCATCGTTGACTTCGCTCATACGGGTCCATCACTGACGGCGTCGGTGGCGGTGGCGCGCGAGCTGTGCAGCCCCGAGGGGCGCCTGCTGCTCGTTACTGGAGCCGCAGGCGAGCGCGATCCTGGCCGACGTACGGCGGTCGGGCAAGCCGCAACGGGTGCTGACTTGGTGTGGATCGCCGATGAGGACCCGCGGGGCGAGGATCCTGATCGCATCGCGGAAGCCATCCGGGTTGCATTTCTTGCCGCCTCTCCGCCCCCAGGCAGCAGCCTCGAGATCCTTCATGACCGTGCCGCCGCTATTCGTGCGGCGATCGGCGCCGCCCAACCAGGCGACGTCGTGCTTCTGGCAGGGAAGGGGCATGAGCGAACGATTGAACGCCGCGGCGTTGACGAGGCCTGGGATGAGGCGGCGGCGGCGCGTAGCGCGCTCGCGTCGCTCGGCTATTCTCCGAAACTATGAGCATTGAGCCGCAGCCAGTAGAGAAGACGCCTCGGGCCAAGCGCCCCGCCGCGGATCCTATCGCCAAGGTCCGCGCGCTTGCGCGACCAGTTGAGTCGCTTCGTGAGGCGCTCCGCGACAAAGTTGCGTCAGGAATCGGGACGGCGGAGGCGGCGACGCTTTCCTCTTTGCTGTCGAAGCACACGGCACACAGGTGCGTGCCTCAGGTGAGCCGTATGTGACCCACCCCGCTGAAGCGGCGCTCATCCTTGCCGACCTCGGCCTTGATGCGGCAACCCTCGTGGCCGCACTGCTCCATGACGTTCCAGAGGACACATCGGTCACCACCGCCGAGATCGCAGAGCGCTTTGGCGATGAGGTCGGCATCCTCGTTGATGGCGTCACCAAGCTGAGCAAGTTCTCGGCAATGAGCGCCGAAGAGCAGCACGCCGAGAACATCCGCAAGATGTTCCTCGCCATGTCACAAGACATTCGTGTGGTGCTGATCAAGCTCGGTGATCGGCTGCACAATATGCGCACCCTGGCAGCGCTTCCAGCAGAGAAGCAGCGCCGCATCGCCCGGCAGACGCTTGAGATCTACGCCCCACTCGCAGAGCGCCTTGGCATCTGGCAGATGAAATGGGAGCTCGAAGATCTCGCCTTCAAAGCACTCGAGCCTGAGCGGTACCACGAGCTGGCCAGCATGGTCGAGTTACGAAGGGACCTGCGCGCCGATTACGTTGATCGTGCCATCGCCATCCTCAAGCCAGAACTTGAGCGCGCGGGCATTGAGGCGGAGTTCTCCGGCCGAGCGAAGCACCTCTACTCAATTCACAAGAAGATGGCGCGCCGATCGAGCGATTTCTCGGAGATTTACGACGTCTACGCCATTCGTTTGATCGTGGAGAACCTGCGCGACTGCTACGCCGCACTCGGCGCGGTGCACAGCGTCTGGCGACCGATCCCAAATCAATTCGACGACTACATCGCCGTACCGAAGAACAATCTCTACCAGAGCCTGCACACGGCAGTGGTTGCACTCGATGGGCGTCCACTCGAGGTGCAGATCCGCACTCGGTCGATGCACGAGGTCGCCGAGGTCGGCATCGCGGCACACTGGCGCTATAAGGACGGTACGCAAGCAGATGCCGCCTATGACGCAAAGCTCGCCTGGCTACGTCAACTCCTTGAGTGGCAGCGCGACGTCACCGATGCCTCCGAGTTCCTTGAAGGCGTTCGACTGGATGTCTTCCAGGATCAGGTCTACGTCTTTACGCCGAAGGGCGATGTGAAGGAGCTTCCCGCTGGTGCTACGCCGCTCGACTTCGCCTATCTCGTGCATACCGATATCGGTCACCGTTGCATTGGTGCGAAGGTCAACAATCGCCTGGTGCCGCTGGAGTATCGGCTGAAGTCGGGCGACATCATCGAGGTGGTAACGGCGCGCGGGAAGCATGGGCCGAGTCGCGACTGGCTTAATGTTGCCACTACGCGACAGGCGCGCAACAAAATTCGCCAGTGGTTTAAACACCAGGAGCGGGACGAGAATGTCCTGCACGGTCGTGAGTCTCTGGAGCGTGAACTACGCCGCCTCGCCCGCACCACCCTTGAGTCGATCGGCCGAGATCGCCTCGAGGAGGTTGCCAAGCAGATGAACCAGGGGAGCGTTGATGACCTGTACGCGGCGATCGGGTACGGCGCCGTTGGCCCACAGCAGGTGGTCTCACGGCTCGGCGTTGCCTCGGACGACGCGAAGTCACTCTTGCCGCTGAGCACGAGCGCTGCGGCGGTCGCCCCGGCTGAGCGAACCGGCGGGATCCGCGTAAAGGGTGTGCCCGACCTCTTGACGCGATTCGGTCGCTGCTGCCGACCACTCCCAGGCGATCCCATTGTTGGCTTCATTACCCGTGGCAAGGGGGTCACCGTGCACCTC
>JAPLHR010000086.1 GCA_026389535.1 Chloroflexota bacterium | reverse complement strand
GGCACCCAGAAGGGGACCGACACCGAGAGCAACATTCGCCGCGGATTCGGCATGCCGCATCCGGAGGGGTATCGCAAGGCGATGCGCGCCTTCGAGCTTGCCGAGCGCCTGCACCTGCCACTCCTCACGCTGATCGACACCCCAGGGGCACACCCAGGGCCTGAGTCGGAGCAGCACGGCATCGCCGAGGCGATCGCCGCCGCCATCAGCAAGATGACCGAACTGCGCACCCCAATAGTCACGGTCGTCACCGGGGAGGGTGGCTCGGGTGGTGCGCTCGCCATCGCCGCCGCCGATCGCGTCTTCGCCTTTGAGCACGCCTACTACTCGGTGATCAGCCCCGAGGGGTGCGCGGCAATCTTGTTCCGCACCTCCGAGAAGGCCCCCGCCGCGGCGCGCGCCCTGCGCATCACCGCACCAGAGCAGGTCGCCCTTGGGGTTGTCGACGGCATCATCGCCGAGCCAGAGACGCTCTCCGCGGAATCCACCGTCACCCTGGCGCGTGCGATGTGGGAGCTCGTCTCAGAGACGTTCGATGATTTGGAATCGATGAGCAATCTCGATGCGCTACTTGATGCGCGCTATGCGCGCTATCGCGCCTACGGCGCATTTGATGAGGCGGCCCCAACGAAGAAGGGTCTCGTCGGCACGATTCGTTCCATCTTCGGCATGGATCGCGACAAGGTGTCAGCCGGGGTCAACGATGAGTGGCTCGATGAGATTGAGCGCAACAGTGCGGGGGCGTAGCTGATGGCACACGACACCGAGCGACTCGGCGATCTGCTCGACTCCCTGGTCCCTGTGCTCGTTGAGCGACTGCATGAGACTGGCCTCGGTGAGATTGAGATTGAGCGCGACGGTGCAACGGTGCGCGTGCGCGCTGAAGATCTCGGCGCTTTCGTTGCGTCGGCCCCCGCACCGACCGTTGCGCGCGGGGGAGTGCCTGCCACCCCCGCCGCGCCAACCGCCGCCGATGAGCGCCGCCATCCGGTGCGCTCGACCGCCGTTGGCTTTGTAAAGCTCGCCCCCGATATTCACGTGGGCGGCAAGGTCGCCAACGGCTCACTCGTCGCCACAGTTGATGTGCTCGGCGTCGCCGTTGAGGTGCGCGCCGATCACTCTGGGATTGTGGCCAAGCTGCGCTGCGCCAGCGGCGATCCTGTGGAGTACGGCCAGGAGCTCTTTCTGCTCGAGTCAGTCGGCGAGGGGAAGCTGTGATTAAGCGCGTGCTGATTGCTAACCGCGGCGAGATTGCGCTGCGCATCTTGCGCGCCTGCCGCCAGCTCGGCATCGAGGCGGTCGTCGCCTACAGCGAGGCGGATCGCGAGTCGCGCGCCGTGCTCGTCGCCGACGAGGCGATCTGCATCGGCCCCGCCGACGCCAAGCGCAGCTACCTCTCGGCGCCTGCCGTGATCTCGGCGGCGCTCGCCACCGGCTGCGACGCCATTCACCCGGGCTACGGCTTCCTCTCCGAGAACGCCTCGTTCGCCGAGGCGGCCGCCGCGCACGGGCTCACCTTCATCGGCCCCTCCGCCGAGGTGCTCGAGCGCTTTGAGAGCAAGGCCGAGGTGCGGGCATTGCTGGCCAAGCACGGCCTCCCAACGATTCCTGGATCCGACGGCGTCGTCCCCGACGAAGTGGCCGCAGCGAAGGCTGCAGCAAAGATCGGCTACCCGGTCATCTTGAAGGCATCTGCGGGCGGCGGCGGTCGTGGCATGCGCGTCGCCCAGAGTGCCGACGAGCTGACGCAACTCTTCTCGCTCTGCACCCAAGAGGCGCAGGCGGCGTTCGGCGATGGCTCGCTCTACCTCGAGAAGTATCTGATCGACACGCACCATGTTGAGGTGCAGGTCGCCGTCGACAAGAGTGGCACCGCGTTGCACTTCGGCGAGCGCGACTGCTCGGTGCAGCGACGCCACCAGAAGCTGGTCGAGGAGTCGCCATCAACGGCGCTGACACCAAAGGTGCGCGAAGAGTTCTTGACGCGCGTTGCCAAGGCGGTCGGCGCCGCCGGCTATCGCAACCTCGGCACCCTGGAGTTCTTGGTCGGCGCTGATCGGAAGCCGTACTTCATTGAGATCAACTGTCGCATTCAGGTGGAGCATCCGGTCACCGAGATGGTGACAGGTGTTGATCTGGTCGCGCTACAGATTCGCCTCGCCGCTGGCGAGCTGATGCCGATGACGCAGGCCGAGGTGGAGCGCCGCGGACATGCGATTGAGTTCCGCCTCACCGCTGAAGATCCAGTGCACGAGTTCCGTCCGCAGGCGGGCGAGATCACGACCTTCCGATCACCGAGCGGCCCATGGGTGCGCTTCGACTCACATCTCTACGCCGGCTACGAGGTGCCGCCGTATTACGACAGCCTGCTCGCCAAGTTGATTGTGTGGGGGAACACCCGCGAAGAGGCGATCGCGCGCTCGCGCGCCGCACTGCGCGAGGTGGAGATTGGCGGTGTGGAGACCACGCGCGACTTCTTCCTTGGCCTCCTTGAGACACCATCGTTCTTGAACGGCACCGCCACCACCGGCATGCTCGACGCGATTGGCACCGCCGACATTCTGGCCGCCGCGCCGAAGGCTCGCGCATGAGCGCCCCGTTGCTCGACCAGGCCGGCATTGAGGCGCTGATCCCGCATCGCGCGCCATTCTTGCTGCTCGATCGAATCGTCTCTGAAGACCGCGCCACGCAGACGCTGATTGCGGAGCTCGATGTGCGATCCGACGCCTTCTGGACCCCTGGTCACTTCCCTGGCATGCCGATCATGCCTGGCGTGCTGCAGGTTGAGGCGCTCGCCCAGGCGATGGGCGTCTACGTGGCCCGCACCGAAGGGTTCGGCAACCGCCTCGGCGTCTTCGCCAAGATCGAGGAGTGCCGCTTCACCCGCATGGTCGTGCCGGGCGAGACGTTGCGCCTAGAGATTCAGATGCAGAAGCTCGGCTCACGCATGGGCACCGCCAAAGGCATTGCGAGCGTTGATGGCGCCGCCGCCTGTACCGTCACGATTACGTTTGTGATTCCACCCGAGTCGGCGCTTCCGCGCCCGGCCGGTCCAGCCGAATAGCGAAGGGATAAGTATGAAGCGCGTCGTCGTACTCTCAGACATTCACGGCAACCTCGCGGCACTCGAGGCCGTCGTCGCGCGCCTCCCCGCGCTGAAGCCTGACCAGGTCGCGATCCTTGGCGATCACGCCCTCTTTGGGCCGCAGCCTTCGGAAACGATCGACCTGATTCAGCAGTTGCAGAAGAAGGGCGCCCTGGTCACCGCGGGCACCGGCGACATCGCTGTGGCCGATCTTGATTACGCCGCCTCCTTCCCGAGCCTCGCGGGTGGTCTGCCACCCGGACTGAAGGCTGCCGTGGAGTGGGCGTCGGATGCGCTCGATGACGATCGCATTGAGTGGCTCCGTTCGCTGCCGAGCGAACGACGCATTCGCTACGGCGAGATCGCCATCACCTTCTGCCACGCCTCGCCCGGTTCGCGCACGATTCCGTTGAGTGCCGACCTTGACCCTTCGACCACGTTGGAGCTGCTCGGCCAGACCGACTCGCGCGTTGTCTGCGTGGGCTTCACCCACACTGCGCGCGTGAAGGACTACGGCTGGAAGGTGCTCGTTGATGCCGGCTCCGTTGGCCTGCCGTACGACGGCGATGCCACCGCCGCCTTTACCGTGATCGACATTGACCCCGAGGCGAAGACCATCAACGCCGAGGTTTACCGCGCCAGCTACGACACGGAGAAGGTTGCCGACGCGATCAGTGCGCGAGCACTCACCGGCGACACCTACCGCGCCGCAACGCTGCGCACGGGGAAGCTGGTGCGATGAGCAACGAGCAGCGCGTCGTCGTTACGGGGATGGGGGCGGTCTCGCCGCTCGGCCGTGGCGTTGCCGCACTTTGGGATGGCCTTCTCGCCGGACGCTCCGGCGTTCGCCCGTTGCAGGGCCTCGACCTGACGGGTCAAGAGGTCGACTTCGGCGGACAGGCGATTGACTTCGACCCTTCTGATGTGCTCGAACCGAAGCAGATCAAGCGCCTCGATCGCTTCACGCACTTTGCCATCGCCGCCGCCGCCGAGGCGCTCGCCTCGGCTGGGCTGCCACCTCGCTTCGCTGCAGGCGAATCATCCGAAGGTGTGGCCACGATCATCGGCTCTGGGCTTGGTGGCGCAACCACGCTGTTTGAGCAGGCCGCCGTGTTCGCCGAGCGCGGCGCCGGTCGCATCTCGCCCTTCTTGGTCCCCGCCGCCATTGGCAACATGGCCTCGGGCGAAGTCGCCATTCACGTTGGCGCACAGGGGCCATCGTTCGGCGCGGTGAGCGCCTGCGCCACCGCTGGTCACGCGATTGGTGAGGCCTACGAAATGATTCGCCGCGGCGACGCGACCGTCGCACTCGCGGGTGGCACCGAGGCGGCGCTCCACCCCGTGGTAATCGCGGGATTCAACAATATGCGTGCACTCTCACGCAGTGGCGCGTCGTCAACGGGTGGCAACCCTGCCGCCGCGTCACGACCGTTCGATAGCGGCCGCGACGGATTCGTCATGTCGGAAGGTGCGGGCATCCTGCTGCTGGAGCGACTCGACGTGGCACTCGCTCGCGGCGCAACGCCACTCGCCGAACTCGTTGGCTACGGCGCCACCGCCGACGCGCTGCACATCACCCTGCCAGCACCTGGCGGCTCTGGTGCCGTTCGCGCCGCACGACGCGCACTCGCCAAGGCGGGTCGCACCGGTGCAGAGATCGATCACGTCAACGCGCACGCCACCTCAACACCCGAGGGTGACAAGGCGGAGCTCGAAGCGATTCACACGATTCTCGGTGAAGGATCGTGCGCCAGTGTCACCGCCACCAAGAGCGCTATTGGCCACACCCTTGGCGCCGCGGGTGGTCTCGGCTCCATCGCCACGATTTGCGCGATGCGTGACGGTCGCGTGCATCCAACGCTGAACCTCACGGCACCAGATCCAGCCTCCGCTGGTCTGAACATCGTTACTGGCGCGCCAGCAGCGCAGCAGGTCAACCTTGCACTGGTGAATGCCTTCGGCTTTGGCGGTCAGAACTCGGCGCTCCTCTTTGCAAAGTGGGAGGGTCGCTAATGCCCGAGAAGCGACGCGTTCGACTGCAGAAGAGCGCACGGCGCGCCCTTGAGGCGGCGCTTGATGCGGCACGCCGCGCGCGTGGCGACGCACCGGAGGTGGCCCCAGCGAGCGACGTGACTCCGCCGTCGACCCCAGCCATTGAGCGACTCGCACCACGAGACCCATCACGTCTCGTCGAGAGTGCCCTGCCAGTTGCGGCTGCCCCAGTACAGAACATGCCGCCGCGACCTCGAAAGGGGGAGAGCCGCAGTGGCGTACGCCTCCCCGCCAACCTGCCACTCACGACCGACGACGCCGCCCTCATTGAGATCATTGATCGTCTCGCCGTTGTTGCCGACGGGAGCGGCCTCGCCGAGGTTGAACTCTCCGCGTGCGGCACCCGTGTGGTGGTGCGTAGCCGAAGCGCGGTGCAGGGGAGTCACATCGTAGCGGCCGCCGCTGCCGCACCGCAGAGCCTTGCTAGCGCCGCTTTGGTGCCGCTGCCAACAGGAACAAAGCCTGCGGCCGGGTCAGCGAGTGCCGCGGCACCGAGTGGCTCGGTGGTGAACGCACCGCTCACCGGCATCTTCTACGCCGCGTCGTCGCCGGGCGCCGCACCACTCATCAGTGTCGGATCGATCGTGGCGGTTGGCCAGCCGATTGGCCTCATCGAGGCGATGAAGCTCTTCAACGAGATCAAGAGCGACAAGGCGGGTCGTGTGGTGCGCATCATTGCGCAAGACGGACTTCTGGTGAAGGCGAAGACGCCGATCATCGAGGTGGAGCCAGCATGAGCGGACCGCTGACCAATGGTGACGCTACACGCATTGGTGGTGAGACCGGACTAGCTGCGCTGCCGAATCGTACGACCCACATTGTCGGATGGGGCCACGAGGTGCCGAAGGCGGTCATCACCAACGCCGATCTTGAGAAGATTGTTGAGACGAGTGACGAGTGGATCAGCACGCGCACGGGCATTCGCGAGCGACACATCGCCGGTGCTGGCGAGACCACCGCATCAATGGGTGCGATTGCCGCCGCCCGTGCACTCGCCGTTGCCGGTGTCTCTGCCGACTCGGTCGATCTGATTGTTGTGGCCACCCTTACGCCAGACCATCCAATGCCGAGCACCGCGGTGTTGGTGAAGGAGGCGATCGGCAGCCATCGCGCCGCCGCCTTCGATCTTTCGGCCGCCTGCTCTGGCTTTGCTTACGCATATGCCGTAGCGCACGGCTTCCTCACCGCCGGTCTCGGTCAGCGTGCACTCGTTATTGGTGCCGAGTCGCTCTCGCGCGTGGTCGACTGGAGCGATCGTTCGACCTGCGTCCTCTTTGGCGATGGCGCCGGTGCGATCGTGTTGGATGCGCTCGATCTGCACGACGATCAGAACATTGCGACGCGCCCAGGCACGCTGAGCTTCGAACTCTCCGCTGATCCGTCGGGGGCGTTTGCGCTCTGGATTCCTGGTGGCTCGGGTGACGACGCCGATCCGTTGATCAAGATGGATGGCGCGAAGACCTACGTGTATGCCACGCGCACCATGGCTGCAGTAGCAACGACGGCGATTCAGCGCGCGGGGCTCACCGTTCCCGAGGTCGATCTCGTCATTCCGCATCAGGCGAACCTGCGCATCATCGAACACGTCTCCAAGGCGATTGACTTCCCGATGGAGAAGATCTTCGTCAACCTCGACCGCTACGGAAACACCTCTGCCGCCAGTATCCCGATCGCCCTCTCCGAAGCGGTCGCCGCCGGCCGGCTGAAGCCGGGCGATGTCTTCTGCACCGTTGCCTTCGGTGGCGGCTACACCTCGGGCGCCTTCGTGACGCGCTGGGATGCCGACCCCGCCAACGGGGCCCGCGCCGCGGCGGTCGATACGGCGGCGATCAAGATCCGGCGCCCTGAGGGGGGAGCGAAGGCGGCAGTCGTGCCGAGCGCGCTCGCCCCACTGCTAGACGCAAAGCGCCGCTAAGCCCGACACTAGTCCCATCAGATTGAGTTGAGGAGGTTCCATGTTTGAGCTCAACGGATATGCCGCAATCGTCACCGGAGGTGCCCGTGGCATCGGCCGCGCCATCGCCATCGCTCTCGCCGATGCGGGTTCCGACGTGCTGATCACCTATAAGGGGAACACCGCCGCCGCCGACGCCGTGGTCGCCGAGATCACCGCCAAGGGCCGCAAGGCGGCTGCCATGCAGGCCGACGCCGCCGATCCCGATAGTGCCGTCGCCGTTGTGGCGAAGGCAATGGAGTCGTTCGGCAAGGTGGACCTGCTCGTCAACAACGCCGGCATCACCCGCGACACGCTCATCTTGCGCATGACACCAGAGCAGTGGCGCGAGGTCATCGACACGAATCTCTCGGGCGCCTTCTACATGACGAAGGCCGCCGTGCGAGAGATGCTGCGCGCCAAGAGCGGGCGCATCGTGAACATCACCAGCGTCTCGAGCCGCGGCATCACCGTCAACGCGGTGGCGCCAGGCTTCATCGTCACCGAACTCACCGCCGATCTTCCCGAGGCCATTAAAGAGGGGGTCAAGACAGCAACGCCGCTCGGCCGCTTCGGCGAGCCACACGAGATCGCCGCCGCGGTGATCTACCTTGCATCGCGCGAGGCCTCGTACGTCACCGGGCAGGTGCTCGGCGTCGATGGTGGCCTGGTGATGATGTAGTGGTTCGTACCGCCCGCCCGTACGCCCTTGCCGTTGCTCTCCTAGCAACGATCTTCACCGCCACTGTCATCTGGGCGAGCACGCCACCGAGCCCCGCTGCCGCCACGCCAACCAACATCCTCGGCACCGACGGCCGCTACACGCTCCTCTTTTTGGGTAGCGATAAGCGCTGCACCGGCGCCCTCAAAGACAAGACGGCCGAGCGCTGCGGCGAAGGTGTGGCAAACGCCACCGACTGGACCTGGTCACCAACCAACGACAAGGTGGCGGGTGTGCCGCGCGATCAGCTCGGCTCTGAGCGCACCGACGTGATCATGCTCCTCACCGTTGATCCATTCAGCGGACAGACCGCCGCGTACAGCATTCCGCGCGACCTCTACGGCTTCCCGCTCAAGCCGGCACTAGCGAAGTCGTTCTGCCGGGCAGGCTCCAAGATCTTCACCGACAAGATCAACGCCATGATCGTTCGGGCACAGCAGTGTGCCCGCTCCAACATGACCACCAGCCAGCGAACCGCGTGGGATAAGAAGCTCGCCTGGGAGCGCAGCATCGTTGCGGCAGACTTAATGGCCCAGAACATCGCCTGGGGGCTCGGCATTGAAATTGATGATTGGACCCTGACGACGTTCGGTACCTCCGACATCATGGGGGCCGTGCTCGATCGCATCGCCCCCGCTGACACGATCGTGCAACTCAACGAGAAGACGAGATTCGCCGCCTGCCGCACGGACACCCTGCGCAAGATCAAGGGGAGCGGATCAAGCTACCTCGATCGGAACCTTGCCTCAAACGCCATGTATGGAGACCTCCTCTTCTTGCGACCGGGCCGCGCCGACAACTACCCGAGCAGCAAGGTGATCGGCTGGAGCTACGCCAACTGCAAGGAGCCAAGCACAACCAAGACAGTGCGCACCACGAGCCCATACTTCGTTGAGGGCTCCTGCGATATTACGATCCCGCTGAGTGCGGCAACGAACGAGAGCTGCTCCTTCCGTGTGCCGAGCAACCTGTGGACCGGATTTGGGCGATCGCGTAAATATGATGAGGTTGGACCACGCGCACTGCGACATCCACGAATCGTCGCAGGCATCACACTCCGGGTCCTCGAGGCAGACCGATTCCGTGCGGCGGCACTCGCCTCCTTGATGAATCTCCGTTGGTACAAGAAGGGGCCACCACTGGTGCGCGGCACCATTACGACTGCAAACGTTGAGGCGATCTTCAATGTGATTGCCTATGCAAAGCCCGCCCTGCTGCTCGGCCCCGATGTCGCGGGTGGCTGGAAGTCACTCCTGATGACCGGCGGCACGGATAGTGCGAAGAAGTGTGCGCTTGCGGGGGCCAAGATGCGATTCGCGCCGACCGCAGCCAAGCTCGCGGCAACAATTAGCTGCACCAAGGTGTGGCTCGCCCCCTACTTTGGGCCGGTCGCAGATCACCTCAACGAAGGCCCACCAGTCGCGCCGTAGCGCGGAACGGTTCGCCTAGGCGGCGAGGCCGAGGATATTGACCAAGACGATCCCCACGTTCAGCACGGCGAGGATCGCAACGGAGCCCCAGCCGACCAGACGCAACCAACGTGGCGAGGCGTGCTCGCCCAACAGCGACTTACTGCTTGTGAGCTTCACGATGAAGGCGAGCACGATCGGCAGGAAGAGCCCCTGCAGGTATTGGCTGCTGATGATTGCGCCGATCGGATTCAGTCCAGGGAGCATCACGACGATCGCGCCAATCGCCAGGATTGCGGTGAAGATGCCGTAGAAGATCGGCGCCTCGCGCAGGCGCTTGTCGACCCCCGATTCAAAGCCGAACGCCTCGGAGAGGGCGAAGGCTGTGGTGAGTGGCATGATCGCCATCGCCAGGAGGCTCGCGCCAAAGAGGCCGGCGCCGAAGAGAATCTTCGAAAACTCACCGGCGAGCGGCTCAAGTGCAACCGCCGCATCCGCCGCTGAGCCGATCGGCCTCCCAAGTGATCCGAGCGCGACCGCCGTCGCAATCACCACGCAGGCGGCGATGAAGTTCGTCCAGATGGAGCCAAGGATGGCGTCGGCGCGGGCAGCGCCAAGCTCCTCGACACCGATCCCCTTCTCAGCAACAGCGGACTGTAGGTAGAACTGCATGTACGGCGTGACCGTTGTACCAACGACCGCCACCAGCAGCAGCATCTCAGCCCCCGAAACTCCGGCGAGGCTTGGCGTGGTGAGCGACGAGGCGACGGCGGCCCAGTTTGGATTCGCCAAGAGTGCGGCGGCGATGTAGGCCAAGAAGACCGCGGTGAGTGACAGGAAGATGCGCTCGACGCTGCGATAGCTGCCGTAGACCACGAGCACCCACACCGCGAGTGCCGAGAGCGGCGCGGTCAGCAAGATCGGCACGCTGAAGATTGCTAGCGCGGAGGCGGCACCAGCAACGTTGGCCACGGTGTTCGCAAGGTTAGCGAGGAGCAAGACGATCATGGCGAAGAGTGCCCAGCGCACGCCGAAGCGCTCGCGGATCAGGTCCGAGAGCCCCTGCCCAGTGACGACGCCGAGTCGTGCCACCGACTCCTGCACCAGGGCGAGCAGCAGTGCAGTGAGCGGCAGGATCCAGAGGAAGCGCAGCCCGGTCTGCGAGCCGAGGGTGGCGTAGGTGGTGATACCACCAGCATCGTTCCCTGCAACGCCGGCGATCAGGCCGGGCCCAACAACCGCCAAGAAGGCGAGCGGGCCACGACGACGGCGGAACGTTTCACGCAGGCCCAAGTTAAGCACGCTTCGCCGAGCCCTTCTTGCGCGGCTTCGCTTGCGCCTTTGCGCCGCGCTTTGTCGTTGAACGTGTTGGGAGTTCCATTGGGCCAGCCGCAGCGAAGCTGTCGGCGTGCAAGCGGCGCGGCATCTCGCGGCGCCACTCTTCAGGGAGCACATCCCAGAGCGCGTCGCTCACCGTGATCACCCCCATCAGGCGGTGGTTGGCATCGACCACTGGGACGGCGACGAGGCCGTAGCGGGTCACCACGCGTGCCACCTCATCGGAGTGGGCGAGCAGCTCAACGGCGACCGGCTCATCTTCCATCAGCTCGCCAACGGGCGTGTTCGGTGCGGCGAGCACAAGGTCGCGCAGCGTTACTTCGCCGAGCAGTCGTCGCTTGCCGTCGACTACGTACACAGCGAATGCAACTTCGGCATCGGGCTCGTGGCGGCGAATGGCGGCGAGTGCCTCTGCGACGGTCGCCTGCGGACGCAACGCCACATGCTCGGTGGTCATCAGACCACCGGCGCTCTTCTCTGGGTGAGCGAGGAGCTCCTGCACATCGTCACGCTCCTCTTTCGTCATCAGGCGCAAGATCTCCTTGCGGCTGACCGGCGAGAGTTCGGCGACGGCGTCGGCCGCCTCGTCGGGGCTCATCTCTTCCAGCAGGTCTGCGGCACGCTCCGGCTCTAGGTCCTCAAGAAGATCGGTGCGCGTCTCTGGCTCCAACTCCTCGAGCGCCTCGGCGGCAACCTCTTCGTCGAGGGTGCTGAAGATGTCGGCGCGGTCACGCGGCGTCAGCTGGTCAACAATGGTTGCAAGGTCGGCCGGGTGCAGCTCAGAGAGGCCGGCGTGCGGCACGCGCAAACGTACGCTGGCGATGGTGGAGCCGAGCGGATCAACATCCTCCCAATCAATGTACGAGGCGACGCGCGACTCCTCACCAGAGAGTCGGTCGACCCAACTGTCGGGGAGACCGAGTCGGCGCAGAATCCCGGCGGTGCCAACATCGACGGCAACGAGGCGCATCGCCCCCTCCACAAAGTCAAGGATCACATCATTGGCGCGCACGACCTTGCGACCGTCGATATCAACGATCTGCTTGTCGAGTAGGTCGCCCTTCAGGAGGATCTCATCGTCGCGGCGTCGGAAGCGGCTGATGTTGACGCGCGTCGCTAAGATCGTGGCCCCTGCGGCATCCATGCGCTCCACGCTGCTCCAGCCGAGGTAGATGCGGCGGCGCCCGGTCCGGACCACGAGCCCCGTGATTGGTGGGTGGCTCGTACCCACGGCGGCGATGAGGTCGTCAATGACGCCGATCACGTCGGCGCTGCTGTCGCGCACGGGTCGTCCAATAAGTCGTGAGAGGTGGAGCATGCTGCCCTCCAATTGCTGTGCGCCGGCTCCTGCGGTCACGAGGAGTCTACGCGGGAGCCCCTGCTCGCGCTACCCTGAAGGTATGAGTCCATCAACATCGGCCAGCCGTCGCACCCGCTCCCTCGCTGCCGCACGCCTCGCCGCCCTCACCGATACGGCGGCTGAGTTTGGTGAGGTCGAGGTCTCGCGCCCCTGGGCGGAGACGATCGTCGCCGTTGCCGTTGCTGCAGGCATCGCTCACTTTGCGACCGGCCCTGGAACCGTCTTGGCTGGCGCCGCCGCCGCGCTGCTCGGTGCGGTCGGGGTGAACGCCGTCCGCCGCGCCGAGGTACGCGACCTGCCGATGGGCGCTGAGGTGGTGCTCGGCGGCCTGATCGCCCTCGCCATTGCTGGTGTGGTGCGCCTTGTCCCCACGGGGATCGGCGCCGTGATCGCGATTGCCGCGGGGATCGGCATCCTGCGTGCCGTCGTTGAGTGGGAGCTGCGACTGCGCCGGAGCGGCAGCGGCTCGCTCCACCGCGATCGTGTCGCAAGCCTGGCGGTATTCACTCTCGTCCTATTCGCCGCCTCGATCGGCATCTCCGCCCTGGTTCCAGGGATCGTGACGCTCCCCAGCACCCCATCGGCGCGTCCAGACCCCGTTGGGCCGCTCGCCATCCTTGCCGTTGGCATCGGGAGCGCCGCAGTGGCCGCCCTCCTTGCCGCAGGCATGTCGAGCCTTCGACGCGAGCGGACCTCGGCGATCGTGCGTGATGCCCTCGGCGCTGCGGCCCTGAACGGCGCCGCATCCATCATCTTCGCCACCGTTGGCGTGGCGCGGCTCGCTGGACCGGCTGGCCTGGCCGTCCTCTTCTACGCCCGCGAGATCTGGGCGGCAACCCCTGAAGGGGAGCGCCGTGACCCGCGGCTCATCTTCGAAATCCTTGCACTCACGCTCGCCACGGGGGTCGCCCTCCTCTGGATCGGGGTCGGTCGCTAGCGATCGGCTATCCTTCCGCAACAGCAGAGCGGGGGGCATCAGCCCGCATGCACTGAATTGAGGAGGCGCCCGTGACCCTCGCCAACGAGACCCCAACCACCCAGA
>JAPLHR010000036.1 GCA_026389535.1 Chloroflexota bacterium | reverse complement strand
GCGGATCCGCAAGGACGGCGGCATCAGCGGACCGCTGTGATCTATGAGTGACGAGCAGCGCCCAGCGAGCTCCCTGCCAGTAGATCCGTCGCGCCAGACGGAGATCGACAAGCAGCGCGTGCCGATGGCGGCGCGACCATACCGACTCCTCGCGCTCGTCAAGCAAGACGCCGTTGTGCGCGTTCAGAAGGAGCCAGATGACACGGTCATGACCTGGCCGCACCTGCTGACGATCGAGTTCTTGTCGGCGGTGGCGATGAGCATCTTCCTGCTGCTGCTCGGCCTCTTCATCAATGCGCCACTTGAAGAGCTCGCCAACCCGAACGTCACGCCAGCCGTCGCGAAGGCACCGTGGTACTTCTTGGGCCTGCAGGAGTTGCTCGCCTACTTCCACCCAACCGTTGCGGGTGCGCTGACACCAGCCGCTGTGCTGATTGGCTCGGCGCTGATTCCGTATCTCGATCGCCGCAACCTCCACAGCGTCAAGCCATCTGAACGAAAGCTTGAAGTCACCCTCTTCTCCGTGCTCTGGGCGGTTGGTCTTGCGGTGACCTTTATCGGCATCTTCTTCCGCGGTCCTGGCTACGCCTTCATCCTGCCGTGGTCGACCGGCTTCTTCTTTAGCTTGTGATCGGAGGAACGCAGTGAGTCATTACAGCGTTGAGCCGAGCGACCAGCCGAAGGCCCTCACCGCGCAAACCATCAAGGCGCTGCGCCACGAAGAGGTGAAGGGAATCTCGCGACGACGACTCCTACGAACCACGATCGGTGCAGGCTTCGGCCTCTGGTTGCTTGAAGTCACCGCCGGCACCCTCGGCTTCCTGTGGCCAAACCTTGAGGGCGGCTTCGGCGGCAAGATTCGCGTCGGCACCCTCAAGTCGCTGATCGACGCCAACGCCGGCCTCCCAATCGAAGAGGGCTACCCAGCCTACGTGCAAGATGCGCGCGCCTTCATCATGTTGGTTGATCCGAACCGCCAAGAGTTTGTGCCTGGCGAAGATGCAACTGGCGACGGCGCCGCACTCAATGTGCGCGCGCTGTACCAGCGCTGCCCACACCTCGGCTGCAAGCCGAACCCGTGCATCAAGACCTATTGGCTCGAGTGCGCCTGCCACGGCAGTCGCTACGACCGGCTCGGCACCAAAGCAGAAGGGCTCGGCCCAGCGGCACGCGGCATGGACCGTTTCGCCGCCGTGGTCGATAACGACGGCGTGCTCACCCTCGACACCGGCAAGATCAACCTTGGCACCGTGCCGCTTGCACTCGGCTCACCAGGGATCGAGGCGCCACGCGCCGCCACGGGGTGCATCTAAATGAGCGACGAGCAGCAGCTCCCAGTGCCGAGCGAGAAGGTGAGCACGCCCGTGCCACGCCTCTCGAGCCCAAGCCAGATTCAAACGCACGGCCTCACCGCCGAGCGCGCCGCCAAGATCGTGAATCAGAGCGGCTCCTCGCGCATGGCGGCCCTCCTCGGCATCGCCGTCGTCACCCTCTTCGTCATCGTCTACGCCTTCTACGACCAGGGCCTCCCGGGCGTCACCGGCTCATCCCGCCTCGACGCGGCGAAGCACGAGCAGTACCTAGAGACGGTGAAGCGCGGCTACAACTTGTTTGAGGCGAACTGCGCACGCTGCCACGGCGCACAGGGCCAGGGCGGCATTGGGCCTGTACTCAACGACCAGGGGAAGCTGCTCGCCCACCTCACCCCGCAGTACCTCATGAATGTGCTCACCGTTGGCGGTCGCTACATCTGTGGTGACGCCAACTCACTGATGGGCGTATGGGCCGCCACCAATGGTGGACCGCTGAACTACCGTGAAATTGAAGAGTTGATCGCCTGGGTCCGCGCGACCAATACCGACACGATTGAGGTGCGAGATCCCGCAACGGGCGAAATGGTGGAAGTCACTGGCTGGCGCGACGTCGCGTACGCGCCTGCTGCAGACGCGACGCCGGTCCCCGCCTGCTGGAAAGATGCCTTCGCCGTATCGCCGACGCCAACAGGAAGCGCCACTCCGATGCCATCTGGCGGCATGGGAGAGACCTACCAGATCAGCGCAGTGAATCCGATTGGATTTGAGCAGAGTGCCTTTGAGGCGGCAGCTGGCGTTCCGTTCACCATCGTCTTCAGCAACAACAATGTTGGCGTCCCGCACAACGTTGCGATCCATGTGGGGACTGCAACAGGGGAAGAGGTCTTCAAGGGTGAGATCTTCGCGGGCATTGGCACGCGCATCTACAACGTTCCTGCGCTGACCGCCGGTACGTACGCCTACATCTGCACCGTGCATCCAAACATGGTCGGCACGTTGACGGTGAAGTGATGAGCGGCAGCAACGATCCACGAGCACTCGGTCCAGGGGCCGTTGCGCCGCGACGCGTGCTATTCGGACTGCTCGATGCGAACGGCTGGGGCTGGGCGGGCGTGCGCTCGGTGCTCTGGACCCTTGTCATCATCTTGATGCTCGGCTACATCCCAGACCGCGCCTACTACCTGACCGTGTCGCCAACCGTTGAGCTTGGCCTCAACATGGCCTCGCTCGTGAACATCTGCCCTGCAGAGAACGAGGGGCTCCCGTGCCCAGCCCCCGCCGGCGCGCTGATCCCATGGAAGAGCGCCACCGAGGCAGACCTGCCAGGCGATGGCGTTGATGGCTCGCTGCTACAGGGTGGTGCACACATCTATTACATCGGCGGCACGACGGGCGCGGCGACACGCGTGGCCACCACTACTGTCTCCGTTGCGAAGATTGATGCGGCTGGTCTCAGTGCCTGGTCCGCAGGCACGCCACTCCCTGAGGCGCGCGCCCATGCGGGCGTCGCCTTCTTCGCGGGCAAGGCGTACGTCATTGGCGGCGCATCCGACACGACTCCCGCAACGGCATCGGTCTACGTTGGAACACCTGACGCAACAACTGGGCTCATCACTGCATGGGAGCGACTCGACGCACTGGAGTTGCCAGCCGCACGTTCGGGCGCAGCGGTCACCGTCGTCTCTGACGGGATCGTTGTACTCGGTGGCGAGGGGACAGACCGTTCGCCAACCACCACCGTCTGGAAGGCGAAGCTCGGCGCCAACGGCGAGCTTGAGGCGTGGGCATCCTTCATGGATCTTCCGGAACCACGTAGCTCTGCCGCCGCAGCGGTTGTTGGCGATTCGATTTACGTCTGGGGTGGCAAAGATGCGAGCGGCCCAGCCGCCGAAGCGGTTCGCGGCGACATCGCCGTTGCCCCTGCGGTCGGAGGCCACAGCGCACCGGTCGTAAATCCTGACCAAGGTGATGCCGAGATCGGCACGATCTACCGCTGGGACGGAGGACTACAAGAAGGCAACCTGCCAACCCCACGCGACGGCGCTGCGCTGTGGAGCGTCAACGGCACCCTCTATGTCGCGGGCGGCACGATCGATGGAGCGGCAACAACAAGCGTGCTTTGGGCAGCGCCAGTCGCCGCAACAGGTGTTACCAAGTGGACATCAGTAGAGCTGAGCAACCTCCCGGCCGACGGCGCGCGAGTCGGCGCGAGCGGCGTTGTCATCGGCGCACATGTAATTCTGCTTGGCGGTGCAGATGCCGCTGGGGCATATAGCGCGGGCGCACTCTCTGCCGGCACATCGCTCAAGGCGCCAGTTTTCCGCGTCGGACTCTTCGGCCTCACGGTGCCAGGGCTCGCGCTCCAGGGTGAGGTCGGTCAGCAGATCGGCTTCCTCTCCGCGGCAGGGGCGTGGACATTGAACTTCGTGATCATGCTCGGCGCTGCGGTCGCATACGGCCAGCGAGAGCGCTTCCGTGCGTGGGTCGGCGCGAAGCTCGGCCGCAAGGGCGCATCCGCCCGCTAATCCGACCAGCCACCGCCGTATACTTCCGCGAAACACCTGCTCGGGTGTGAAGTAGGAGGAAACATGAACACAGCAACCGCAAAGCGCCTCTTTGGTATTAACGCTCTTGCCGCCTGGTTCGGCTATCTCGTGGCTGAGGTCACCAATCTTCTTCAGCTCGTGCCGCCGGATGGGCGCTATGAACCCAGTTCGCACATGTTCGGCGGCAGTGCCGATGGGCTGGCGGGTGCGATTGGACGTGCATTTGATTCGCATGGATATTTCACCACGTGGTCGAACCTTCTGGTTGCGGTGACGTTGACGTTGCTCTACCGCAATCCACAGCGGATTGGTCGTGCCTTTGATTGGCTGCGCAACACCGGGCTCCTCATGATCACCATGACGATGGTGCTCTACCACCTTTTGCTCGCCGGATCAGCAAACCCACAGGGTCCGTACGTTATCTCGAATCTCTTCGAGCACTACTTGACTCCGATCATAACGATTCTCGTCTGGGGGATTGCTGGGCCGCGTGGTCGCTTCCCATTCGGCGATACGTTCCGCGTCTTCATCATTCCGATTGGCTACCTGGTCTACACGCTGGCGCACGGCGCGTACGCGTCGGTCTATCCGTACCCGTTCTTTGACGTCATTGAGTACGGCTACCCGTTTGTGCTCACGCTGATGGGCGAGGTGATCATTGGTGGGTACGTCGTCGCGCTGATCTTCTTCGGCGTTGGGAAGCTGCGCAGCCGCTGATGTCGCGCCAAGAGTTTGGTGAGCCGAGCGGGGTTCGAACCCGCGACCAAGGGTTTAAAAGACCCCTGCTCTACCGCTGAGCTACCGGCCCGCGCAGATTCTCCCACGACGGGCCGCGTTACGAGCCCTGGGCGTGGGAGAATACGGTCATGAGGCGTTCATGGACCATTGATGCGGCGACGAAGGAGTTGGCTGGGCTGCGCCCGATCATCGCCCTCCTCCGCGACCAGCGCATCGAACTCGAGCGCCTAAAGGATGACCTCCTGCGCCTCCGTCGCCTTGAGCGCATGGGCGCCCTACCAGGGGGGGCTGACCAGAACCAGCTACAGCCGGCCGACCTTGACCCGGCTCTTCGCGATGCCCTCGCTAGTAGCTCCGTACTTGAGATGCGCATTCGGGCGGCGGTCGATCAGATGCAGGCGAGTGTCGACCGGGTCACCGGCCGCGGTGTTGAGCTGCGCGACATTGACCGAGGCCTTGTCGACTTTCCGGCGATCGCCTTCGGTCTTCAGTTCCTCCTCTGCTGGGAGGAGGGCGACGGCGACGAGGTGCTCTTCGCCCACAACATGGGTGACGGGTACGGTTCGCGCCTGCCAGTCGCCGAGTTCCTGCGTCGCCTCGCCGCACAGGCCGAGGGCGAGCGGTAGTGAGCGATCTCCCGCTGACGCTCACTCCTGTTGAGGCGGCGGCACTCCTCCAAGGATCCGATGCCCCTCTTCTCATTGATGTTCGTGAAGAGTCGGAGTGGAACGAGGTGCACATCCCTGGTGCGCTGCTGATTCCGCTCTCGCAGTTTGTGGCACGCCAGGGCGAGATTCCAGAAGGTCGGGCGCTGATCATGCAGTGCCGCTCGGGTGGTCGCTCAGGTCAGGCGGCGCTGGCGCTGCGCACCGCCGGTCGTGCCAACGTCGCGAACCTTGCGGGTGGCATTACCGACTGGGAGGCCGCTGGGCTACCCGTTACGTACGGGGAATAAGCTGCGCATTTGACGGTTTGCCCCGCGCTGCCGATACTTCGCGAGCGGGGTGGAGCAGTGGCAGCTCGTCGGGCTCATAACCCGAAGGTCGGTGGTTCGAATCCATCCCCCGCAACCAACACAACTTCAACCCCGTATCGGGGCACGCCCACCTATGGGCCGTCGGCGAATTCGGCGATCTCTGCAACGCTGGTGAACGGCCCAACGCGGTAGTCGAGTACCACCCCATTTGCGTCAAGGAGCAGGGTGAGGGGCGCCGCATTCACCGGCACCTGCGCGGCAATTGCGCCATCGGCATCAATCAGCGTTACCCAGGTTGCGCCGAGCTCTGCCGCAGTGGCTGCTGCCGGCCCAACCGAATCCTTATAGAGAACACCGAGCACCGTGGCGCCAGGGGCGAAGCTCGAGGTGTAGTCGAAGAGGAGGGGAATCTCATCGCGGCAGGGGATGCACCAGCTCGCCCAGAAGTTCAGCAGGATGCGCTGGTT
>JAPLHR010000052.1 GCA_026389535.1 Chloroflexota bacterium | reverse complement strand
CTTGGCCTCGGGGCGATCTTCGCAGTGACACTCATCTTGCTCGCGCGCAACTGGCGCGTTCAGGGCAAGGCGGGAATCAGTCGCGCGCTAATCCTGGCTGCGATCGGCATCGTGGGGCTCACCATCTTCCCAACTGATCCAGGCTGGCAGGTGACGACGGTGGCCGGGCGGCTCCATCCGTCATTCGCCATCTTGGCCGCTGGGAGCCTGCTCTTTGCCGCGTCTCGTTTAGCGCACCCGAAGCGGCTGATCATCGACACGGTGCTGCTCTACGCCGCAGGGTTCGCGGGCTACTTCGCTGGCGGTGGTGGCGGTGCGGCGGAGCGGGCTGCGCTCGCGGTCGTTGGGGTGCTGCTCTTCTTGGCAGCGCGTCGGAGCCGCTAGACCGACTTCGCTCGCGTTACGGCGCTGCTTGCGCCGCTCTTTTTCCCGGCCGTGCGTAGTTTCATCTCAACGATGGCGCGCTGCGCCTCTTGCGAGCCACGAATCACTTCGCGGAGCGACGTGCTCTCAAGCGGGCCGTACATGTGGTGACCACGCGCCGTGCGCAGGATCGAGATGGAGAGGAAGCGGATCTCGGCAGCGGTCATGCCGACGCTCTTCAGGTACGGGGTTACCCACTGGATACAGCGCTCCACGTTGGCATCAAAGAGGAGTTTCATTCCATCACGGCCAATCTTCGTCGACTCAACGTAGCGAATGACCTCCCACATCTCCCGCTGCTTGAGGTGGAATTTGCAGCCCGTCTCCACTACCGCATCGAGCTCGTCGGCCCAGGTTGCGGCGGTCCATAGTCGCGAGGTGGAGAGCATGATGCTTGACCACCAAGCGCCGGCCCAGGTCTCGTAGAGGTCAAAGAAGATGGCGTCGCGGTCATCGAAGAACTGGTAGGCGGTGCCGGCGGCGATCTTCGCCTTCGCGGTAACCATCTGCATGGTCACGCTGCCAACACCCTTGCTGTTGGCGAGCTCGCGCGCCGACTCTAGGATCACGCCGCGCGTGCGCAGCGAACGAGCCTGGCTTGGGGTGCGTCGTCGACCACCAGCCCACGTGGCGAGAGGGAATGGCGCAGGTGTCAGGGCGCCGTCAGGGGAGCTGACGATCTTCCCTTTGGCGAGGCGCGTCTTACTCGGCATCGGCGTACTTTCGCATAACTGCATGGAGGCTCACGTATTTATTGAAAAAGTCTCGTAATCTGACGGGCGAGTCGCACGTTTCGTGAGAGTCTCTCTTATTTTTGGTGCGCTGCTCCCTATGCTGCGTTGTGTCGCCGCAGATATTCGGTGATCAGTGCGTGCTGCGCAGCATATGAACCGCTTACGACAACGTCGAGGGTTTCGTTTGCCAGCGCGGTGAAGATGTGGTGTCCGCGGGCCGTATACGAGTTACAACGGGCCAAAAATTCAATCTCTGTGTGAGACAGCCCTTTTGCGCTCATCAATGGACCCCAGCACTGCACTGACCGCGCGATCTGCGCGTTGAGCATCATCGGCGCGGCAATCTTTCCCTCGGCTGTCGCATCCATGTGGCGAACCACCGTCCATGTGTCAGCGTGCTTGAGCAAGAAGTTGCAACTACCAACGATGAGTGCGCGAAGCTGCTCCTCCCATCGCTCGGTCCAAAGTTCACTTGTGTGCATGAGAATGACGCTCCACCAGTCGCGGTACCACTCCTCATAGATATCGCGATAGATACACTCAAGATCATCAAAGAACTGGTAGGCGGTGCCACTCGCAATGCCGGCACGCTGCGAGACGAGCTGCATGGTGACGCCGCTGATGCCGTTCTCATTTGCGAGGCTCCGCGCCGCGTCAAGGATCAGTTTTCGTGTTGCGATGGAGCGCTCCTGCTTCGGCTCATGCCGAATGTCGGTACGCCAGTTCAGGAGCGGGAAAGGCTTGGGCGGCAGGCCGCCATCGGCTGCAATCAGGTCTTTTGGTGCGGCGGTGGCTGACATGCCGTGACTCTCGCACATGTCTGAGAGTGAGTCGTTTTGCACCACTACGCGCTCAGTTCAGTCCTACTCTGCGGCACGACGCAGATGGCGGATCAGCTTCTCGGCAGCGTTCGCTCCTGGAGCGCCAGTGACACCACCACCTGGATGTGTGCCAGCGCCCGAGAGGAAGAGGCCATCGATCGGCGTCTCGTAGCGCCCGATGCCGTAGAGCGGGCGCCACTGGGCGAACTGGTCGAAGCCTTCGTTCACATGCATCGCGTGCCCACCGGTGGCGCCCCAGTCGCTCTGCAGGTCGGCCGGTGTAATCAGCTGTCGCGCCACGATGTGGCTGCTGATGCCAGGGGCGACAGATTCCAGCACGGCAACCGCACGGTCGGCGAGCGTCTTGCGCGCGTCGGCGGTCCAGCCGCCCTTCAGGTCGACTGGTGCGTACTGCACGACGGCGCTCAGCAGGTGGCGCTTGTCGTTGGTGAGGCTCGGGTCAATCAGCGTTGGAATCATCGCCTCGACCACCGGCACGTCACTCATCTCGCCGTACTTGCTGGAATCAAACGCGCGCTCAATGCCCAAGGTGTCGCTGAGGATGGTGATGCGGCCGCGCAGGCGCACCTCTTGCTCGGCGGCTGAGCCAGCACTGGGGAAGACTGGGAGCTGGTCAAGCAGAATGTTGAGCTTGGCGGTCACGCCCGTGTTGCGCGTGGCCCGCAGGCGTCGGCGCAGTTCAGGGCCCGTCGCCTCTACGCCGAGCAGATTCAGCAGCGTGCTCTTCGGGTCAAGGGTCGAGAGCACATACGGCGCAATGATCTCTTCGCCGCTGGCGAGCGCCACACCCGTCACGCGACCATCGCGTTCGGTGATCGCAGTGACCTGTGCGCCAGTGCGAATCTCAGCACCGAATCCGCGTGCCGCATCGGCAATGGCACTGATCAGTGCACCTGGGCCGCCGATCGCCACAACTGTTTCGCCCGAGGCACCGCCGTCGGCGCCATCACCGGTGATGCTGTCGAAGAGGAGTGTTGCGCCAGTGCCTGGCGAGATTGGGCCGCTGGCGTTGTAGCGCGAGCCGCGCCACGAGATGAGCGCTTCAAGATGTTCGTCGTTGATGTACTCGTTAACAAGGTCGGAGGCGGACATTGGCAGCATGCGTAGAATCTCGCGACCGTCGCCCTCTTCGAGGCCGCTGAACGGGGCGCGGAAGGCGAAGCCAGCCAGCAGCTCGGCAACCGACTTGCCGCCGTCAAGATCGGGCGGAATGCCATCGAGCACCTTCTCAAAGTAGGCGCCGACGCGGCGCATGCGGCCGTCGAGCTTCAGGTAGCCGGCGGCAACCCTCTCGCCATTCGGACGAGTGGCGAGTTCGGCGGCGGTGCGCTTGGCGTCGCGCCAGAGGGTGATGGCAGTGCCATTTGTTGGGTGCGGCGCGAAATTGCGCGCCTCAGGCTCGACGAGCTTCACCTTGCCTTGCAGGCCGAGGTCGCGGGCGACGCGCGGTCGGAAGCGACCCACGGTGTGCGAGAGCATTGGGGCGCGAACGCCATCGACATCGCCAGTGAGCGCCATGCCACCGAGTTCGGTTCGCGCTTCAACAAGAATGGTTTTGATCCCGGCGCGCGCCAGGTAGGCGGCGGCGACGAGTCCGTTATGTCCGCCGCCGATCACCACCACATCGGCGGTGGCGGCAGGCTTTGCGGCGCGCGGCACCTTTTGCACCTTTGGAGGCAGTTCGGCTTTCGTTGAAGCCTTCAACGTCTTCGGTGCAGCCTTCGGTACGGACTTCTTGGGGGCCATTACGCCTCCCCTCGCTTGCTCTTCAAGATCTCGAGGGCGGCGAGTCGGCCGGGGGCCCCCATAATGCCGCCGCCCGGGTGGGCCGAGGAGCTGGCGAGCCAGTAGTCGCGAATCGGTGTCTTGTAGCGAGACCAGCCGCTCACCGGTCGGTTGAAGGCCATCTGCTGCACCAGGATCTCGCCCTGGAAGATGTTCCCTTCGGTGAGGCCGATGGTGCGCTCAAGGTCGAGCGGGGTCATGATCTGGCGCCCCACGATCTTGTCGCGGAAGTCGGGGGCAAACTCGGAGATGGTGTCGACCACCAGGTCACCGAACTGCTCCTTGATGTTGTCCCAGCCGCCGTGCTCTGGCGCCAACTTGTGCGGCGCGTACTGCACGAAGGCGGTCGCCACGTGCTTCCCTGGTGGGGCCATCGTTGGGTCGGTCATCGTAGGAATCAACATGTCGAGGAATGGGCGCTTGCTCGGGTGGCCGTGCTTCGCGTCGTCGTACGCCCGCTCCATGTAATTCGGGCTTGGCGAGATGCTGACGGTGCCCAGAAGGTGGCCGTTTCCTGGCGGGGCCGCCGTAAAGGTTGGGAGCCCGTCGAGGGCAAAGTTCACCTTCGCCGAGCTGCCACGGAACTTGAAGTTGCGAATCGCCGTCTCAAAGTCGGTCGGGAGTGAGCCGGCGGGGAGCATGTCGATAAAGGTGTGCTTTGCGTCGGCCGCCGAGACGATGGTGTCACCGTAGACCTCTTCGCCCGACTCCAACACCACGCCGATCGCCTTGTCGCCGCGCAGGAGCACCTGCTTCACGGGTGCGTCGGTGCGGGTGATGGCGCCGAACGACTGCGCTGCACTGGCGATCGCCGCCGCCACGGCGCCGGTGCCGCCCTGCGGCAGCGCCCACTCGCGGAACGAGCCGTCGATCTCACCGAAGTAGTGGTGCAAGAAGACCATGCCCGTGCCTGGCGACTTAATGCCCAAGAAGGTGCCGATGATGCCCGATGCCGACATGGTGCCGATGAGCGGCTCGCCCTCAAACCAGCGGCGCAGGAAGTCGTAGGCGCTACCGGTGATCAAATCGAGGAGTGCACCCTTGGTGCGGAGTGGCAGGTGACCGAACTCCTTGGCGAGACCGGCGTATTCGAGCCACTCCTTCGGATCGCCGTACGGATCGGGGGCGGGCATGTCGACAGCTGGGCGAATGAAGCGGGTGATGTCGGTGACGGTTTGCTTGAAGTCGTCGTAGTTGTCGGCGTCACGGTGCGACCACTTACGAATCTCGCGAATCGTATCGGCGTGATCGGTGCGGCGATCGAGGTAGCCGTCCCAGTGCGGCGTGTAGGTGCCCACCGATGGCGCCATCTGCAGGCCGTGCTTCGCAAGGTCCAGCTCGCGAATCACCTGCGGGCGCAGCAGGCTCACCAGATAGGAGGCGACAGAGAACTTGTAGCCCGGCACGGGCGACTCGGTGAGGGTGGCGCCACCGAGAACGGAGCGGCGCTCAAGGACGATGACCTTCAGTCCAGCCTTCGCGAGGTACGCCGCGCTAGTGAGGCCGTTATGCCCACCGCCAACAACGATCGCGTCGTACCGTTCCGCCACTGTCCCTCCCAATCTCGCCCCAAATCGCTAGGATGCGTGTGCGGGCAATGGTACCGCCTAAGCCGTTGAGAGAGAGGGAGGAACGCATGCCGCTTGAGACCCCGTTCCACCCCCGCACGGCAGAACTCAACCAGGCGCGCCGCTGGCGCAACTGGTCGGGCTTCTTCATCGCCGACTCGTATTTCCCAGCACACGACTTGGAATACCATGCGGTCCGCTTCTCGGCCGCCCTCTTTGATATCACCCCGATGTGCAAGTACAGCATCTCTGGCCCCGATGCCGCAAAGCTGGTCGACCGCGTCATCACCCGCCGCGTCGATCGCATCAAGCCGATGAAGGTCATCTACACCCCGTGGTGCGATGAGACCGGTCGCGTGCTCGATGACGGCACCGTTGCCCTGCTTGCCGACGGCTCCTACTTCTGGACCGCCGCCGAGCCGCAGCACGGCTGGCTCGACGCCGCCGCCGAGGGGCTCAACGTCACCATCGAAGACCAGACCGAAACGATCTGTGGCCTCTCACTGCAGGGGCCGCGCGCCCGCGACATCCTCTCCGCCGCGGTGGGCCGCGACATGAGCGACCTCGGCTTCTTCGGTCGCGCCGACGTCACCATCGCCGGCGTTGCCGTGGGCGTTTCGCGCACCGGGTACTCGGGCGATCTCGGCTACGAGCTCTTTCTCCCCTTCGGCTCGGCACTTCCTGTGTGGGATGCGCTGATCAAGGCGGGCGAGGCGTACACGCTGCGCGTTGCTGGCATGGAGGCGCTCGATGTTGCCCGACTCGAGGCGGGCCTGATCATGGCGGGCGTCGACTATCACTCCTCGCGCACCGCGCGGCACCCGAGCCTCGCCGTCTCGCCCTACGAGATCGGCTTCGATCGTCTCGTTGATCTTGACAAGCCATCGTTCATTGGCAAGCGCGCCCTCATGGATGAGGTCGCCGCGGGTGGCCCTCCTGATCGACTCGTGGGCCTTGAGCTCGACCTGAACATCTTCGAGGACGCCTACCTGGACCTTGGCTACCCGATTGAGCATCCGCTGCGCGCCTGGCGCAAGGTGATTCCCCTCACGCGCAAGGGCGAGACGATTGGCCGCGCCACGAGCGGCACCTTCTCGCCGCTGCTGAAGCGCTCGATCGCCCTCGGCCGACTCCCCGCCAAGCACGCTGTTCCTGGCACGATTGTTGGGCTGGAGTGGGCGATTGAAGAGACCCGCCAAGAGATTCCAGCGACCGTGGTCGCACTGCCGTTCCTAGACCTGCCGCGCAAGCGCGGCTAGCGCAGGAGAGTCGAGCGGCTAGAGCCGTGCCGCTCGCTCCAGGGGAATCCCCCACGCGCCACTAATGCGTTCCGCGGTCAGCACCTCTGCAGGTGTGCCGTCGGCGGCGATCGTGCCGTTTGATACAAGGATCACGCGGCTGAATCCGTCGCGCACGATGTCGAGCGCTTCGTCTTCATGATCGTCTCGTCGCCGGCGAGGCTGATGAGCAGATCGGCGATCTCCATGCGGTGACGCAGGTCGAGATGTGCCGTTGGCTCATCGAGCGCGAGGATCGGCGTCTCTTGCGCAAGGCCGAGGGCGACGGCGGCAAGCTGTCGTTCGCCGGCGCTGAGGGTTCGCACATCACGGCGCTGCAGGTGTGATGCGCCGACGCGCTCAATGGCGGCGTTGGCGCGCTCGCGATCGTGTGCGCTTGGGCCAGCGGGACCGCGACCGTGCGGAATGCGACCGAGTGCGACAAGTTCGTCGACACGCGTGGCGAATGGGAGTGCGATGTCGGAGCTCACCACAGCAATCGATCGCGCAATCGTTTCGCGCGAGAGGTTCTGGATCGGCTCGGAGCAGAGGATGATCTCGCCGCTGGTCGCAGGAACCGCACCACTCAGTGCGCGCATCAGCGTGGTCTTACCAGCGCCGTTCGGGCCAACAATGGCAACGCGCTCTCCTGGGCCAATGCTCAGAGAGACGTCGCGCAAGATCGTGGTGCCGCCAAGATCGACCTGTAGGTTTTTCGCGCCGAGCAGTTCGTAGGGAGTGGCGTCGTTAGGGCTGGTGTTGGCACTCACAGGGCGTACCCGGCGCGTGCACGATGCAGCAGCCAGAGAAGGAACGGCGCGCCGATCAGGGCGGTGATGACGCCGACGGGAACACCAATCGTGCGGGCGACGGTATCGGCGAGGAGCAGGAGGAGCGCCCCACCGATCGCTGAGAGTGGGAACACGGCACGAGGGTCGGAGCCGACGGCGAGGCGCGCCAGGTGCGGCACGACGAGGCCAACGAATCCGACCAGGCCAGCGAGGGCGACGGCAGACGCTGTGGCGAGGGTAGCAAGCGCAACGGCGATGCGGCGCTCGCGGCGCACATCGATGCCGAGATGCGTTGCCCCCTCATCACCGAGGAGGAATGCGGCGAGTGCACGACCGCGCCGGGCGAGGAGCAGCGTGGCGAGGGTGATCGGCACAGCGGCGGCGGCGAGGCGTGGCCAGGTCACGCCGTCGAGACCACCGAGCAGGAAGCCAAAGATCGCGCGGAGATTCGCGCCACTCGCGAGCATCACCAGCGAGAGCGCCGCAGCGAGCAGAGAGGCAACGGCGTAGCCAACCAGCAACACGCTGGCAATGCGCTCTTCGCCACTGCCGATGCCAGCGATACGCCAGACCAGCGCCACCGAGGCGAGCGCGCCGACGAACGCGGCGAGTTGCACGCCGCCGAGCTCCCAGGCGATTCCCGTAATCGGCAACAGGAAGGCGATCGCCGCACCGAGCGCTGCGCCGCTACTGGTGCCGAGCACATACGGATCGGCGAGCGGGTTGCGCAGCAGTGACTGGAATGCGGCACCCGACGTTGCCAGCGCCGCACCAACCGCGATCGCGGCGAGGATTCGCGGCAGGCGAATCTCCATCACGATCGAGGTCGACCCGGCACTGATCTCACCGCCTATCGGCAAGCCGAAGAGGCTCTTGCCGATGATCGCCAGCACATCGAGCGGCGCAATGTTCGCGACGCCGAAGCCGATCGCGCCAATCGCGACCAGCGCGAGTGCCGCGAGCGAGAGGAGCGTGGTTCTGCGCACCCCTATGGCTACGGAAGAATCGTCGGATGCAACTGCGCCAGGATGGCGCGGAACGCCTCGGCGATGCGCGGCCCAGGGATGGAGACAAGGTCGCCATCAATCGGTCGTAGCGCACCGTTCACCACGGCGGGGATCGTCCCCCACCCTGGTCGCGCCGCTACCGCCTCAGCGGTGACGCCGTAGGCGGCATCGCCGAGCAGGATCACGGCGGGGGCGGCGGTCACGAGGGCCTCAAGCGAGATCTCGTAGACGCCGTTTACGCCGCTACTCACCAAGTCGCCTCGGGCCAACGCCACGAGCTCGGCGGCATAGTCATCGGGGGCGAGGCCGTAGATCGCGCCGGTCGCATCAATCTCATAGAAGACGCTGACCATCGGCTGGTCCTGCACGAGGGCGGTGAGCACAGCGATATCGGACTTTGCGGTCGTGATCGCTTCAGCCGCGGCAACGCTTGCGCCCGCTGCATCGCCGATCAGCTGCAGGGTTGTGTAGACGCCACTAATGCTCTTTGGGTCCAGCGTCACGAGTGTAATGTTCGCCGCCTTCAGCAGCGTAATCGCATCGTCGGGGGTGAAGCCCGAACCACCGACAAACACAAGGTCAGGGTTGAGGGAGATAATCGCCTCAACGTTGGTGCCGGTGTAGTCGGCGACCTGCGGTGTTGCCGTGAACGCGATGGGGAGGCAGCTACACGCTGCGACACCGACGACGCTCTGGCCAAGCCCAAACTGAGCGAGCGCCTCAACGCTTGCTGGGGTGAGTGCGACGATGCGCTGCGGCTTCGCTGCGATCGTTACCGAAACGCCTGCATCGTCGATGACGGTGCGAGGGTAGTCGGCCTCCACGATTGGTGTGGGGCTCACTGACGGCAGTGAGTTGGTGGCGTTTCCGCCACATGCGCCGGAGACGAGTGCTGCAACGAGCAGCAGTGTGGCGAACGAAAACTGGTGCGAGCGTACGAAAGCAGTCATGCTTCCTCCCTTGCCTCGAGGGCCTAAGCTTTTTTATGCCGCGTGTCCGGCGACCGGACTTATGGGAGCCACTCCCAATAACCGTTGCGGGACAGTGCTGGAATCTCACCAGCTTCGCGTCCACGCGGCGTTGCTGCGGGGACTCTATCACCTACGTGTTGACCCTGCAGACGTGGCCGATACGCGCACCGTGCGAGAGTGCTCCTCTGCCCTCGCCCCCGCTCGAACTCTGGAGGGAGCATGGTCGGAGCAGTTCTCCTCGCCGCAGCAATCACCCTCGCGCCGCCAGCCGAGAGCGCCGCAGTCTTCGCCAATCGCACCGCCTTCGCTGAAGCGTGCACCGGCACGGCAAACACCTTCCCCGATCGGCTGGCCCGACAGGCGCGTACCGCATTTGCAGCACTCGGCTGGGAGGTAGGTGGTGCTGTTGGCCCAACTTTCACGCGCCGCGCGATGGTTGCGGGCGCATCATCGGCCGCCTTCTATGTGCATAGCCACGGCGATCTCTATTGGGATTCAAAGTCCGGGAGTCGTGCCGGTGGCTTCCGCGCCGACAGTGGGCTCTGCCTCGGTGCGCCAATCGTCTTGCCATCCGAGATCGCGGCGATGCGCCGTGGCACACCCGCCGCCTCGCTCGTCTACATCTCGAGTTGCCATAACGGCGAACGGGCCTCGCGCCTCCCCGGCGCATTCGGTATTGCGCAACGCAAGGTGCAAGGTTCTGGAGAGCCCGACAGTTTTTACGTGAGCTACATCGGCACGGCGTGGCAGGGTGCGGCCCTACGTTTTGAACGCGCCTTCTGGCGCGGGCTACTCGATGGTGCGACGGCTGGGGCTGCGTTCGATCGCGCACTTCTTAGTGCCTACGACCCGGAGCGCCTCACCCCCGAGTGGTGGGGCGGCTACGGCCACCTGCCACACGCGCCGTCAGCCGAGCTCCCCGACCTTGGAGGGCAACGCTATGTATAAGGTCCGCTGGGCGCTCTCGCTCCTCGTTGGACTCGTTGCCGCCTGTGGTGCGCCAGGTACAGCAATCGCACCGAGTCGCACACCTGTGGTGGAGACGGCCGGGCTCACGGTGCGACCAATTGCCAATATCGCCGCCCTGCTCCTTGAGCCGCTAGAGCTGCGCGGCCTTGTTGCCCAGCCGTTCGACGTGGTGCGGAGTGAGAGTGGCGAACAGCGCGCTCGTCAGGTTCTAATCGGTGTCGGCGGCGTTGAGGTGTTACGCGTTGAGAGTGCGCTCGACGGATCGTTGCGCTTGATTGCCACAAGTGGCGTGGCGCTGGAGGGCGGTGTTCTCAGTGAGAGTGCGGCGATCGCACGAGCGCTACGTCACTTGGTGCGGCTGGGGCTCGAGATGCCAGGGGGTGGCCCAGTGGTGCGGAGTGCCGCCGGGCGCACCCTTGTGATCTGGACGCGAGAGGTTCGCGGCGTGCCCGTGCCGAACGACGGCACGCGTGTGGTGCTGAACGGTATTGGCGAGCTCGTTGGGCTCGCTATTGAGGAGTCTCCCTTTGCCGCGCCTCCCGCACGTATCGCCCGCGGTGATGCCGCACTGCGTGCGGCAGTGGCGCTCCTGCCGAGCGGTGCGCTCGTTGACGGGAGCCCTGAGCTCGCCTGGGTGCTCCCTAGCGATGGAACGGGTGAAGCATCAGGCCAGCGCACGCCGCGCCGCCTCGCCTGGTGTGTGGGTGGTGCGCTGCGCGATGGCGCGGCATTCGAGCTGCAGTTAGATGCGGGGAGCCTTGTGCTGCTCGGGTGGGATGGGGCGCCGTAGCGGTGGGGCGTTAGCCGCGCGCGAGTCGCTCGCCAATCACCAACAGTTCGTCGCGGAGTTCTGCAGAGGTAGCCTCGGCGTAGACGCGCACGAGCGGCTCGGTGCCGCTGAAGCGCACGAGCAGCCAGCTCCCGTCGGCGGTGAAGAACTTCACGCCGTCGTTGGTGGTGAGTGGCACGGCGCGCACCGCGTGGCTGCCGATGCTGCTCGGCGGGTTGCCAACCAGTTCGGTGGCGAGGTGCTCCTTCACCACTGGGTAGGCGGCGCGATCAATATGCACGTCGATGCGCAGGTAGTACGAGGCGCCGGCGATGGAGGCAACGTGCTCCATGACCGAGCTCATCGTTGGACGCCCGAGGGCGCGCTCGCGAATCAGCAGGTCGAGCAGGAGCAGGTCGGCGAAGATGCCATCGCGCTCAGGGAGGTGCATCTTGAAGCCGTAGCCGCCCGACTCTTCGCCACCCATTGAGGCGCCCGTCTCGATCATCTTCGGTCCGACGTACTTAAAGCCGACCGGCGTCTCATGAACGGTGACCTTGTAGCGCTCGCCGAGTCGCTCCCCCATGGAGCTCTCGTTGACCGTCTTCACAATCGGGCTGAGATCCTTCTTATGTTCGAGCATGTAGTACGCCAGCAGTCCAAAGACTTGCAGCTGATGCAGGAAGACTCCGCGCTCGTCGACGGCACCGGCACGATCGGCATCACCGTCGAGGAGCATCCCCATGTCGTAGCCGCCGCCCGCCATGCGTGCGAGCACCGGGTCGATGTGCGGTCGGATCGGCTCAGGGTTCACGCCGCAAAACCAGGGGTTGCGCTCGCTGCGCATCTCGTCGACGACCATGTTGCCGCCCGCAAGGAGGCGACCAATCCAGCCGGCGCCCGCGCCGTACACAGGGTCGACCAGGATGCGCATCTTCTGGGCGGCGATCGCCTTCAGGTCGAGGTTGCGCTCAACGAACTTCTTGTAGCCCGGGTACGGGTCGTAGCGCTCGACCATCCCCGCCGCCTCGGCGTCGGCGAAGGGTCGGCCAACAAGTTCAGGGCCACGGGTGCTCGCCACATGCGCCTCGATGCGCTTCAGTAGATCGGGCCCTGCGGCGGCGCCGGTCGGCGACTTCACCTTGAAGCCGTTATCCATCCAGGGGTTGTGGCTGGCGGTGATGACGATGCCCATCGCCGCACCGCGCATCACCACCTCGTACGAGGCCATCTGCGTGGGCACATCGGTGCCTGAGTAGGCGACGGGGATGCCGTGGGCGAGCAAGATTTCGGCGGCGGCAATCGCGAACTCTTCTGAGCCGAAGCGGCGGTCGTAGGCGATGACGACGCTCTTGGCGGTGGTGCCATCCTCTTCTACGACGCGGGCCACGCCCTCGGCGAGCCGCCGGACATTTTCAAAGGTGAACTCGTCGCCAATCTTGGCGCGCCAACCATCGGTGCCGAAGAGGATCTTTGTCGGTTCGCCGGCGCCCATCCCTACTCCCTCTCAGATGCGGCGCGCAGATCGCTGCCGCTCATCTGCTCTAGGTCCATCGTCGCTGCGCCGTTCGGCTGCAGGGCGATCACCCCATGCTCGTTGCTGATCACAATGGTACGCCCCCCTGGCGCCTCCATGCGGATCTCTTCCATTGAGGTGCGTGGCAGCAGATGTGCGCGCAGCTCACCCCATGAGCCGATGTCGCTCCAGCCGCAATTGAGCGGCAGGGTGCGCACCAGTCCGGCCGCCGCAGCGGGTTCCATCACGAACGTGTCAATTGGTCCTGCTGGCACCGTGCTGTACTCGCCGATGCCGTTGATCAGCGTTGGTGCAAAGCGTTGGAGCGCGGCGCGAGCGCTGTCGCGTCGCCAGGCGAAGGTTCCCGCGTTCCATCGGGCGCCCGCGGCGATCAGTCGTTCGGCCTCGTTGCGTTGTGGCTTCTCGGTAAATCGTGTGACCCGCTCCCCATCGGCGACGATGTAACCGAAGCCTGTCTCTGGACGAGTCGGCACAACACCGAGTGTGTAGAGCGTGCCCTCTTCGCGGCTGGCATGATCGGCTGCGGCGGCGAGCACGGTGCGCCAGGCATCGTCATCGCGCACCGCATGGTCGGCGGGGATCGCCAGCATCACCGCATCGTCGGCGCGATCGATCGCTGTCACGGCAAGAGCGACCGCCGCCCCTGTATTGCGGCTGACCGGTTCGGCAAGGATGTGGTCAGCTGGGATCTGCGGTACGCATTCGCGCACGAGCTGCACCTGGCTCGCCGCCACCACGATGTAGGTGTCGTTGATGGGAACGAGCGGGGCGAGCCGCTCCAACGTGACCGCAAGTGGACTGCGCCCATGCAAGAGCGGCAGGAACGGCTTCGGCCGATTGGGGCTACTCAGGGGCCAGAGGCGGGTTCCGCCGCCACCGGCAAGAACGACCGCGTAGGGTCGACTACTCATCTGCGGCATCGTAGCGTGCGGGCTAGCGTGCGGGCTCAGAGGCAGGTCAAGAAACGCTCGCTTCGTGCTCAGCGCCCGAAGAGGCGCCGCAGCATGCGCGGCACCGAGATGCCACTGCGGCGGATCACGAGCCGCTCCTCAAACTCGGCCTTCACGCTGTAGCCGAGCGATGTATAGACGGCAATGGCGACAGCATTGTCGCGCTGCACATTCAGCACCACCTCATCACAGAAGCCGAGCAGGGCATCGGTCACCGCTGAGGTGTTCGCATGGGCGTAGCCGTTGCCGCGCGCACTAGATGCCGTCAGCACGTTGCCGACGACGGCGATGCGCTCACGTCGACCGACCACATGTGTTCCAGCCGCGGCAACCAACTTGCCGTTGCGGTGAATGCCGCGATAGACCCCCTCGGCGACGGCGAGTGGTGGCAGCCATGCGGCGAAGCCCAACTGGTAGAGGTGATTCAGCGCTTGCGCATCGGAGGGGATGAGCGGCACGACCAGCGCTGCGGCGGGGCCCGTGTACGGCACGAATTCGGCGCGCGTCAGGCCCATGCGCAGCATCGGGTTGATCTTCTCCGTCTCGTAGGTCAGATCGAGGACTGGGTTCCCCCCGATCGGCGTTGGCACCCAGGCGGCGCGTGGGCGAATCCCGTGCTGCAAGATGGTGGCGATCCCCTCTGGCTCACCGTACAGATGCAGCGGCTGCGGCGCCCACCCCGAGTACTCCATGCCGAGTGCGATCGGCGTTGCGCCGCGGCGCGCAACGAAACAGCGCGTGCGCGGGAACTCACCATCATCAAGATCAGCCAGGGCGTGCGCAGTAATCCAGCGGTCGCCGGTGATGAGCGATCGCACCAGCTCGCGATCGCGCGTTGCCGAAACCTCTATCGGCGTGGTGCTCATCAGTCGATCAGCGTGATGCCATCAAGTGCCAGCAGCTCAACGCGTGGTGTTGCAACCTGCACGCCACTCGTTACGCCACGCGCAGCGAACGGTGCGCCGCGTTGCGCGGCCGCGCTGTTGACACTCTCCACGCGCTTGGTGAGTTCGGCGCCGGTGAGATCGGTCGCCGCCGATCCTGCAACCAGGTAGACGGGCACACCTGAGAAGAGTGCGGCGGCGGCGAGGCCGACGCCACCCGCTGGCACCACGGCGTAGCCGGCACGGCTGATTGCATCGCTGCCAAGGATGAGTGCGCCGATGGGGCCATCCGCGTTCGCGATCTCACTCGCGAGTTGGCCGTCTTCAAGGAGTCGTGGGGTGAGGCCGGCACGCACCGCGTCGGCGGCATCAATGGCGCCGAGTCGTGCTGCACCGAGCACATCAACCGTGGGGCCAGCAGCGATCGTGATCGTGCGCACACCAAGGTGGCGCAGCGCCTCATGGAGTGGGGCGAGATCACCCCACGCCGTAGCGCCGAGGGCGGGTCCGCTGGCGATGGTGGCTCCACGGGTAAGACCTGCGCTCTTCAGCGCTTCGGCGATGCGCTTGCCGTATGCGGCGCGCTGACCGAGCTGCGTCGCCGCGCGCGCGGCGATTGCGGCATCGAGGCTCTCGCCGCCCAAGGCAACCGGAAGGAGAGCGTCGAGTTCGGCATGGAGTGATCCTGCCAGTGGTGCAGCATTCCGCAACGCGGCGGCGGCGGCATGAATGCGCGCGACACGACCGCCGGCCGAGCCGACGCTGGCGAGGGCGAGCGCGAAGGCGGCGGCGAGGCCGCGGATCGGACCGGGGGCAATGGCGTCAACAGTCAGGAGTGCAGCGATGCTGCTCGCGCTCGTCGCGCGACGTTCAGCGATGACCGCTGGAAGGGCACGAACGTCGAGCACAATCACCGCGCCCTCTTCGTCGCGAATCGGCGAGGCGAAGGCTGGCTCTGGGGCGGCGGCACCCGCCTTGATCAAACCTGCGTCGCCTGGCATATCGAGATGCGTCTCTGCGGCGCGTCGGCGTGTTGGCTCGGCGCCAGGTTCACGCGTGGGTGTAGCCAGGTCGGCACTGATTGACTGGGCCTGACCGCGCAGGGCGCCGAGAGCGCCGAAGAGTGATCCGGCGGTGGCGGCACCATCGTTGGCGATGCTGCGAAGGAAGGATCTGCGATCGCTTGCAGGGCGCTTCGCCATAGCGGCGACTAGAAGGCGATGATCGCCGAGACGATGCCGTCTGGGAGTCGCTTGCGACCACCAAGGACGGGGAGCTCTGCCAAGAAGCTGATGCCGACGACCGTTGCGCCGAGCTGTTCGACAAGTTTCACGGTGCCGGCAACGGTGCCGCCTGTGGCGAGGACGTCGTCGACAATCACGACGCGCGCACCCTTCTGGAGCGCATCGCGATGGATCTCGAGAACATTCTTGCCGTACTCAAGGTCGTACTCCACCGAGATGGTTTCGGCGGGGAGCTTGCCGAGCTTGCGCACTGGCACAAAGCCGACGCCGAGGGTGGCGGCGATCGGTGCCCCAAAGATAAAGCCGCGCGATTCGATGCCGATGATCACGTCGGGCTTCAGCGCACGGATCGGTGCGGTCATCGCCTCGAGGGCGGCGGCAAAGGCCTCACCATCCTGCAGGAGGGTGGTGATATCGCGAAAGACAATCCCCTTCTTCGGAAAGTCGGGGATCGTTCGAATCTTCGAGGAGAGCTGTTCAGGAGTCACCGCGGAAGTTTACGCGAGCGGCGCGCCTGCCGCGTTCGTCGCCTCCCAGCGGCGCACCTCAGCCACGATCCCCTGCACGAGTCGTGCGGCGAGGCGCCACGCCTCCCCACCCGTCACCCGCTCCCGACTCCGGATCTGACTGCCGCTCATGCTCAGCTCTGGAGTAGGGTTCGCCACCAGAGCCCGAGCGGCGAGGCCAGGCTGCAGTTCGCCGAGGCGCACGATCAGGCGCCCCTCCTCAATAAGGAGTGAGGCGAGCCCCGCCTCGCTGGCTCCGGCGCGGAGTCGCGCCACCTCCAAGAGTCGCTCCGCCTCTGCGGGCGGCGCGCCGAAGCGGTCGCGCAGCTCTTCGGCGATGGCGTTGATCGTGGCATCGGAGTCGGCGATACCGAGGCGACGGTAGAGATCGAGTCGCTGCCCCTCGTCGGCCACATAGCTCTCGGCAAAGTGTGCGGAGACGGGAAGATCAATAAGCGCCGCAGTGCGGCGACGCGCAGGCTCGCGACCCTCGCGACTAGCGCGACGAACCTCGACCGCATCGGCAAGGAGTTGCGAGTAGAGATCAAAGCCGACCGCCGCAATGTGCCCCGACTGTTCGCCGCCGAGCAGGTCGCCCGCCCCACGAATCTCGAGATCCGCGAGCGCCAACTGGAATCCAGCGCCGAGGTGCGACGCATCAAAGATCGCCTTCAGACGCTTGCGCGCATCATCGGTGAGCGCCTCTTCGCGCCGATAGAGGAGATAGCACCAGGCCCGACGACTGCTGCGGCCAACACGGCCGCGCAACTGATAGAGCTGGGCGAGGCCGAGGCGATCGGCACGGTCAATGATGATCGTGTTCGCGTTCGGGATGTCGAGACCCGATTCGATGATGGTGGTGCAGACGAGGATCTGCGCCTCGCCGCGCACGAACTCACCCATCACGCGCTCCAGAGCGCGCTCCTCCATCTGCCCATGCCCCACCACCACGCGCGCATCGGGAACGAGTCGGCGAATCTGCTCCGCCGCCGCCTCAATAGATTCAACGCGGTTATGCACGTAGTACGACTGACCGCCGCGCTCCAGCTCGCGCAACAGTGCGTCACGCACCAGTTCGAGACTCGCCTCAGTGACGCGCGTCGCCACAGGGTGGCGATCCTCTGGTGGGGTCTCAATGGTGGAGAGGTCGCGAATCCCCGAGAGGGCGAGGTTGAGGGTGCGCGGGATCGGCGTCGCGGTGAGGGTCATTACGTCGAGTTCGGCGCGGAGCGACTTCATGCGCTCCTTGGCTGCAACGCCGAAGCGGTGCTCCTCATCAACGACGAGGAGGCCGAGGTGCTTGAAGACGACATCCTTCGAAAGGAGTCGGTGGGTGGCGACGACCAGGTCGACCTCGCCGGTGGCGATCTTGGCGACGATCTCGGCCTGTCGTGCCGCGGAGACACTGCGCGAGAGGAGTTCGAGCTTGAATGGATATGCCGCGAGGCGGCGACGGAAGGTCTCGATGTGCTGCAGGGCGAGCACGGTGGTGGGCACCAGTACGGCGACCTGGCGCCCCGCCTCGAGCACGGCGAAGGCGGCGCGCAGCGCCACCTCGGTCTTCCCGTAGCCAACGTCGCCCACGATCACGCGATCCATCGGGCGCGGTCGCGACAAGTCACCCTTGGTTGCCTCGATGGCGGTGAGCTGATCTGGCGTTTCGCGATACGGGAAGGCCGCCTCAAACTCGGAGAGCCACGGACTCCCTGGCGTGATCGCCGGGCGATGGGCGAGTTCGCGTGCCGCATAGATGCGCAGCAGCTCGTCGGCGAGATCGTCGGCCGCCTTCTTGGCGCGCTCCTTGGCGCGACGCCACTCGCCACCACCGAGGCGACTGAGTTGCGGATGCTCCGAGCCGGTGTAGCGCGCGATGCGCGCCAACTGCTCAACAGGAGTGAAGACGGTGTCGGTGCCGCCATACGCAATCTCCAGGTAATCGCGCTGATCACCATCACCTCCGCGACGCAGCATGCCCACGAAGCGACCAACACCGTGATCCACGTGCACCAGGTAATCGCCCGGGGTGAGTCGTTCCGCCGCCTCGCGCGTGATGCCGCGACGATGTACCGCCGGTCGACGAACGCGCGTCGCACCGAAGAGCTCGCGATCGGTGATTACCGTCAGCCCATCGACGCCGCCCTGGAATCCGCCATCGAGTCCACCCGTCAAAATCGTCAGCGAACCAGGCTTCGGATTGGTCAGCAGCCCCTCGCTCACCACCGCGCGTTCACCGCCCTCGGTGATCAGTTCGGCAATGCGCGCCGCCTGCTCCGAAACGATGAGCACCCGCGCCTTGTCGCGGCGCCACGTTTCAAGGCCCTCGGTGAGTGCGCGCGATCGTCCGCTCGGCACCACCGGATCGTGCCAGCCGAAACTGTCGTCGCCGCCGGCGCGAATCAGTGTGGTCGGATCAGAGCTCCAGGTCAGCGCGAGTCGCTGACGGCCAGTTGCGGCGAGTGCCGCGATGAGTGCGCTGCCCTCTGGGATCGGCGATGGCCAGCCGGTCGGCAGCAGGCGTGTGGTGCGCAGCACGTCGGCGCGCTCTTCGGTCTGACGCGAGAGTGCATCGGCGGCCTGGCGCAACTCGCCTGGCTCATCGAGCACCACCAGCGCATCGCCCACCTGGTCGTAGGCTCGTTCGGCGGTGAGCAGCACCGACCAGAGTTCAAGACCGTCACCGCGCTCCGCCTGGTTGCGCGCGGCAATCCCCGCCTCCCATCGTGCAAGGTCCTCTTCGAGTCGCGGCGGCAGTTCGGTTTCGCCTCCGCCGCGCACGATCCCTTGGGCGGTTGCTCGGGCGGCGGCGACGCGCGCCGCATCGAGGGGGAACTCGCTCGCTGGCAGCAGCTGCACCAGCGGGACCGCCTCGCGGCTGCGCTGGTCAGAAGGATCGATCCGGCGAATACTCTCAATCTCATCGCCAAACCACTCAATACGGAGCGGCGACGTCTCGCCCGCGGGGAAGAGGTCGACGATTCCCCCGCGTCGCGCAATCTCGCCGCGGCCACCAACGAGAGGGACGGCCTCGTAGCCGAGGGCAATGGCGCGCGACGTCACCGCGTCGAGGGCGATGCGATCCCCTGCACGCAAGAGGAGTGTCTCGGCGCGCAGATCGGCAAGCGAAATCGTTGGCTGTGCCACCGCGAGCAGCGAGGTCACCAGGATGCGTGGGCTCCCCTCATGCCACGCGGCAAGCGTCGCCACGCGGCCGGCCGACTCATCGATGACCAGTTCGCCGCGCTCGTAGGGGAGCGCACTGCGCGGCTCAAGTAGAACAACGGATGCTGGATCGTGGAACCAGGAGCGCAGCGCATCGGCAACACGTTCGGCGACCTCGGGGTCGCGCGCAACCCAAACGATGCGCCGATCAGCGGCGAGCGCTGCGCCGAGCTGCGCCTTTGCGGCATGTGGTACATGAATGAGCGACGCATCGCTCTTCGCTAGCTGCTTGGTGAGCGCCGTGAATGGTGCTGCGGCGCGCAGGGTGTCGAGGAGTGGTGCGAGTGACGGCGTGTGGCGATTCACCCTTCGCGATCGGCCTTGTCGCGACCGAGCAACTTTCGCCATCCATGTGCGGTCTTGCGAATTCCATCGGCACCGGCTGGCCCATCGATCTCACCCGTCTTCGGCAGGTTGGCCGGATCGGCGGCGCTGCCAGCCTCGGGATCGGGGAGTGCCCATCCGTTGAATGCGGTCGCCGCCTTATTCAGCCCACTCCGCGCCCAGAGTTCGATCGCCTCGCCCGCTGCGACCTCAACCTCAGGGAGGCGTAGTCGCTCAGCGGCGGTGAACTCACCGAGCACATGTTGGTGCGCTGTTCCCGACTCGCGCGGATCGCCAATGCCAACGCGCAGGCGCGGGTACTTGTCGGTGCCGAGCTCGTCGGTAATTGAGGTGAGGCCGTTATGGCCGCCAGCACTCCCCCCCTCGCGGAACCGGAGCGTGCCGAACGGCAGGCTAAAATCGTCAACAACCACGAGCAGCGCCGTCAGTGGCACGCGCTCAGCGGCGAGCAGCTTGCGCACCGCAATGCCAGATTCGTTCATGAAGGTGTCGGGCTTCGCCATCACCAGGTCGAGGCCCAGCACGCGACCGGAGTGCACCATCGCCGCATCGCGACGCTTCCCGCCACCACGCCAGCTCACGCGATCAGCGAACGCATCTAGCACGACCCAGGCAATGTTGTGCCGCGTGTAGCGGTACTTGTCACCCGGGTTGCCGAGGCCAACGACGAGGCGACGATCCTCACTCATGCGCTCGCCCTCATCGCGCGCGTATGGGCACGCAGGATGCGCTCCTGCTCCGCCCACATCGCCGTGCGGCCTGCGGGTGTGCGGTGATCCCACCCACAGAGGTGCAGCGCCCCATGTACGGCGAGGAGTCGCAGCTCGTCGGCTGGCGCATGGCTCGTCCCACCGTCGGTGCCGCCGTGTCCTTCGCGCGCCTGCGCAATGGCGCGATCGATGCTGATGACGATGTCGCCGAGTGGCAGCGTTTCGCTGGTCACGATCGGGGCGACAACTTTATGTGCGGCTTTTCGCGCGGTGCCCGGTCGCGCGGGATACGCGGTTGGCTCGAGGAGCGGGAAGCTCAACACATCGGTCGCGCCGCGCCTCTTCATCTGCGACTCGTTCAGCGCAGTGATCTCGCTGTCGTCGACCAGGGTGACGACCGCCTCGCCGCTCTTCGGTGCACCGGAGAGGCGCAGGGCGCGCTCAACCAGGGCACGAAGTTCGGTAGCGGTGACGGTGATGCCGCCGCGCCTGCGGCGCACGATGCGCGCGCGTGGCCCGGAGCTGTGACTCATCCGCGAGCGGCGAGCGCCGCAGTGACCTTCCCCGAGAGGACCTTTCCATCGACGCGGCCCTTGGTCTTCGGTGCGAGCCAGCCCATGACCTTCCCCATCTCTTTCGATGAGGCGGCGCCGGTGGCGCTCATCGCCTCGGCAACAAGTGCATCGACATCGGCATCGCTCAACTGCTCAGGCATATAGGTGGAGAGGATCGTGATCTCGGCGGTTTCGGCATCGGCGAGGTCGGGGCGATTCGCGGCGGTGTAGGCGTCGACAGACTCCTTGCGCGTCTTGACCGCCTTCACGATGACGCCGAGCACCTCGTCGTCGGTGGCGTCGCGCTTCAGCTCTTTCTCAACGAGGGCGAGCGACGAGAGGGCCATACGAAGGGTGTCGCGACGCAGCGTCTCGCCCGACCGCATTGCGGCCGAGACATCAGCTTTCAGTTGATCTCGAAGCGACATGCGCTGCTCCTCTCTGGCGGCTAGGCCGCACTGGGGCGCGCCGTGGGGCTAGATCCCGCGCGGTGCTCCGCCCATC
>JAPLHR010000079.1 GCA_026389535.1 Chloroflexota bacterium | reverse complement strand
TATTGCGCTCTTCGGCGTTGTGCCGAACGCACTGCGGCCAACGATGACCGCCGCGACAATCGGTATCAAGCGGGTCTACGGGCTCGCAGCTCGTCCGGTGCGCATCGCCACTCTCCCCGTCGGTCACGGCGTGGGGTACGGGCCAGCATTCACCGCAGAGCGCGTATCGAGGATCATCACCCTGCCGATCGGCTACGCCGATGGCATCTCGTATCACGAACGGGGAGTCGCCGAGGTGTTGGTACGCGGCGTGCGCCTGCCAGTTGTTGGCACGATTGCGATGGACTCCATCACCATTGATGCCACAGATCACCCGGCCACCGACCTGACCGAAGCCGATGAGGTGGTTTTCATCGGTGACTCTGGTGCTGATCTGATTGAGCCCGTCGACGTTGCCAAACGCCGAAAGACGATTACCAATGAGGTCTCAACGAGCTTCACCAGTCGACTTGCGCGGGTGTATACGGTGAGCGGCGAACCGGTGGCGCTGCGCGACTTGCGCGGGTATCACTACGTGAACCAGAAGTGACGCAATCGTCGTATCTCTTGATTCGCGAGGATCTCGATCGCAGCTTTTATGCACTGATGTCTGACGCGGAGCCTACACGGCTGCTTAGTAGCATCACGCTGCCTACGGGAGCTGATAGCGAGGCGGCAGAGACGATGTTGCAGAGCTCTGCTGGAGCGGAGCAGAGCGGTGCGATCTCTACCTCGCTTCGCGGTGATCCGAGCTCCCTCGGCCGTGCGGCGAGCCGCTGCGCAGAGGCGCTCGGCGTCCCCGTGAAAATTCTTGATATTGCGCATGATGCTGGCAGAATTGCGTGGGCCACCCCAGGAACGGCTGGCGAGCTGTTGCGGATTGATGAGGCCGCACTCGTCCCTGCAGATGCAACGGAGCGTCGACGCCGCTGCGATGCGGTCTTGCGTGCACTTGGCGAGCGCGATCGCGCCGCCGTTGCCGACCGGCTTGGAGACATCGCAGATCGGCCGATGTCGGGGCGTGATGAGATTGGCGACCAGACTCGTGCTGCTGCGTGCATTGATGCGATCCAGTCAATCGCGGAGCGGTCGAGCGATCAAGGTCATCCGATGAGCGGCGAGGTGTTCATTGCTACGGGTCAGCTTGCGGCGTATCTCTCTTCGGGCGCCGTGCCACTCGCCGCACTTTCGCCACTGATTCCACCTGGGCGCACCACGGTGCTGCTCGATGTTTCGGGGGTACTGGCGGCGCTCGGCACTGAGCAGCTCACCGAGACGACGGGGGCAGATCTGGTTCGCGCCACCGCGGATCAACTACTCGTGCCCGCTGGCGATCTGCTGGTTATCGCAGATCACCCTGACGAGGAGGTGCTTGTTCGAGCCGGTGCGGAGGAGCATGCGCTGTCAGCGGATGGAGCACTGGAGTTTGACCTTCAGGCGGGGGAGTTGGTCGACGTTGAGGTTGCGATTGATGGGCACCAGGTTCTGGCCTCGCTGCGCGGCGGTCTCGCCGGTGTTGCTGTTGTGCGTGGTGCCCCACTAGTTGATCTCCCACTCACGCCCGTGGCTGTGAGGCCCGCAAAGGTGCTCCCCATTGAGGCGCCACTGGCGCTGCTACCGCGATCCGCAAGCGCGACGGGTGGCCTCGGCGGGCGCCTTCTGCTTGGCGACGAGGTCGAGGGGAGCCTCTACTTCTCGGCTACAGAGCCAGACAGCCGCGGGTGGGCGGCGGCGCACGAGGCGGGAGTTCTGGCGGTTGTCTCGGCCTCCCCTGAGACCGTGCTGCGAGCTCGGGCTGTCGGCATTCGAGGTCTCGTTGTGGGCAGCCTGAGTGATGGCGAGCGCGAGGCACTCAGCGCCTCCATTGATCGACGCGTTGCCGCCGGTGTCGCCCTCGCGCCATTTGGGCTCCTGATCCTCGGCGGGCGCCGCGAGAGCGATGAATGGGCTGCAGAGCTAGGGAAGGCGCTCCAGACCCTGAACGGCAGCGACGTTCGCCTTGAGCGGCACCCCGCCGGCCTCACCGCCTCGACGGCACGGCGCGGAGGGGCGCGCCTCGACGTGGATACCGTTGTGATCGGTGGCCCCCTGGCGGGCTCGTATGGCACATGGCGCGGCCTGGCCGACGCACAGTCGTCAGACCCGCAGGGTGCAGTCGAGATCAAGGGCGATCTTGTCGTGCTCTCCATTGGTGACCTGCAGCGCCTTACAGCGTGAACGTCGTCACTATTACGCTCGGTAGCCTTGCAGCAACGACCTCGCTCGGCGCGGCGATTGGCGTCTCACTCCGTCCGGGTGACCGGGTCTTACTTGCCGGCGACCTAGGGAGCGGCAAGACAACGCTCGCTCGTGCCATCGGAACCGCACTCCATGCAGAGCCGGAGCTCACCTCGCCAACGTTCGTCCTCATCTCTGAACATCGCGGTGACCTGCCGATCTGGCATGTTGACGCCTATCGCCTCCCCGTGGGGAGTGACGCGCTGCGTGCTGGGGTGATTGATGAGCGACAGCAACACGGCGTCACCCTCATCGAGTGGCCCGAGCACCTTGCAGGACTCGGGGTAGCGGGCACCGGCGTGCTGAGCATTCATCTCGAGGCGGCCGCCGACGAGGGCACACGCATCGCCGTGATCCGCGGCGCGCGACCAGACCTCCTTGCGGTACTCGGTTCGATGTCTGACAGCATCCAACGCATCACATCGGGCGATGCACGTGAGTAGCCCACGCATCCTCGTGCTTGATGGGTCGCTCGGCTTCAGCATCGTCGCGATCGTAGAGGAGCGCGATGGTGTGCCCGTGTGCGTCGCCGAAGACTATCTCTACGAACAGCCACTACTGCAGCGCATTGCCAATCTGATTCCGAATCAGGCCGAACGCACCGCGCTCACTAGTGTGGTGGTGGGGAACGGCCCTGGAAGCTACAGCGGCGTCCGCGTTGCAGCCTCGGCTGCCGCCGGCATTGCTGCCGCGCTAGCGCTCCCACTACGAGAGAGTGCGTCAGATCGCGCACTCTGGCAGGCGGCGCAGCGATCGTTCTCTATAGCGCTCGGAACACGTGAGTCGCTCGAGGTATCGCAGAGTGGCTCGGTCGTCGCGGCTCGGGAGGACGCCTCCCCGCACCTTACGCAGGAGGAGAGCAGAGGAGTTGCTGCGTGCGCGCTCGTCCGTGAGGCTGGACCCGTAGCTTCGCATGTCACTCTGCGCTATCCGGCTCCTGCTCGCGGAAGCGAGGTGGGATGATGCGTGCACCCGTTCTGGCACCACTCACCATTAAGGACCTTGCCGAGGTTGCGGTAATTGAGAACGTCTCGTTTACGGCACCGTGGCCAACAAGCGCCTACACCACGGAGCTCACCACAAATCGTCTAGCGCGATATGTTGGCGCCCGAATGAGTGGCGCGCTCATTGGCTTTGGTGGCATCTGGCTGATGGTTGACGAGGCGCATGTCACCACGATGGCGGTGCTCCCCGCGAATCGACGGTCGGGAGTTGCGACGATGCTGCTCCTTGAGCTCCTGCAGGAGGCGCGGCGCGGCGGCGCCCGAGTCGCAACGCTAGACGTGCGCGTATCAAACGTTGACGCGCAACGACTCTATCTAGCGTTCGGCTTCATCGAAGTCGGCCGCCGCATTCGCTACTACGACGATAACGGCGAAGATGCGTTGATAATGACCACCGCCGAGCTTGAGAGCCCAGAGCAGCAGGCGATTGAAGCGGCGCTGCGCGCCCGCGTTCAGGAGCGCTTCGGCCATGAGTGAGCGGCTACTGCTGGCGATTGAATCGAGCTGCGACGAGAGTGCCGTTGCCCTTATTCGCGGCGGTCGTGAGGTGATCGCTGAGCGTGTGGCAAGCCAGACGGCGATCCATGCACCGTTTGGCGGTGTGATTCCAGAGGTCGCAGCGCGCGCCCACCATGAGTGGCTGCCCCGTCTCCTCAACGAGGTGCTGCAGGAGGCTGAGGGGCTCGGGATTGCCAGCACGATTGAGGGGGTGGCACTGACGACCGGCCCCGGCCTCGTTGGCTCACTCCTCGTGGGCGCCGGCATTGGCAGCGCCTGGGCGTGGGCGCGCGGCCTCCCCGTGCTGCCGGTAAATCATCTTGAGGGGCACCTGCGCGCCGCATGGCTACGCGAGGCGGCAGACGTCGACGCGCCGACGCTCCCCGCGATCGGGCTCGTGGTCTCTGGCGGGCACACGTTGCTGGTGCGGATCGAGCGTGACGGGACCGTGCAGCGCCTCGGCGGCACGATTGACGACGCGGCGGGCGAGGCCTTCGACAAGATCGCACGCCTCCTTGGCGCTCCATATCCAGGAGGGGCTGCGCTCTCAGCGCTCGCCGCGAAGGCGCCACGCGGTGCCCGAATCACGCCGCTGCCGATTGCGAAGACCGAGCAGCCCTACGACTTCTCGTTCAGCGGGGTGAAGACCGCGGCGATTCGGCAGGCGCTCGTCGCCAGTGGGCTCAACGACCGTAGCCCCGGCCGTGCCGCCACGCTCACACGCCAGTTCGCCGAGTATCCACTTCCAGAAGAGGGAGCGATTGCGATCGCTGCCGCAACGGAGCAGGCCATCGTCGGTGCACTGCGCGCCGGTGTGCAGCGTGCCCTTCGTGCCAACCCAGACTGCTCGCTCATCGTTGGTGGTGGTGTGGCGGCGAATGGACCGCTGCGCTCGGCACTTGCAAGTGTTGCGACCGAGGAGCACCGCGTACTCGTCGTGCCCCCAATGAAGTGGTGCACCGATAACGCGGCGATGATCGGCGCCGCAGGTGACGCCCTGCTACGTGACGAACGAGGCTCCTACCAGGAACCCAGCGCCGGCCTCGAGGTTCATGCGCAGTGGCGCATCGGATCGGCGGTACCCGCATGAGCCCGAAGTATCGCCAGGCACCGAGCCGTGGGCGTGTTGATGGCCATGCGGCAAAGAAGCGCCTCAGCCAGAACTTCTTGCACGATTTGAACGTTCGAGATCGCATCGTGCAGGCTGGTGTGCCGACTCCTGGGGAGCTCGTCTTGGAGATTGGCCCAGGGCTCGGATTCTTGACCGAGGCACTCCTTGCTAGTGGCGCCAACGTGATCGCTGTTGAGCTTGATAGCGATCTGATCCCTCGCCTGCAGCATAAGTTTGCGGCACAGATCAGTGCGGGGCAGCTGACCCTTATTCACGGCGATGCGCTTACCGTTGATCTCGAGTCACTCGCGCCAACCAGTGGGAGCTGGCGCGTCATTGCCAACATTCCGTATCACGTCACGAGTCCACTGCTGCATCGGCTCCTGCTGCTGGCAGCGCCCCCTGCACGCATCGTCTTGCTAGTGCAGTTGGAGGTGGCGGAGCGCGTCGCAGCCGCACCCGGTGACTGGTCGTACCTCACCGCATTTGTGCAGGCGAGAACGGCGGCCTCCGTCGTTGTGCGGGTTCCCCGCGAGGCATTTGACCCAGTGCCTGGCGTGGACTCTGCGATCTTGCTGCTCGAGCATCGAACGGGTGACGATGCGTTCACTCTAAGCCCACACGATGAGGAGCGCCTCTGGCGACTTGTGCAGGCGGGATTCCGTGAGCGACGGAAGAAGTTGCGCAATGCACTCCCTCGCGCACTGCCAATCCTTGAGAGCGACATTATCGCGGCGCTTGGGCGCGCCAACCTCAGTCCCGATCAGCGCGCGCAGACGCTCTCGGTGAAAGACTGGATCGCCCTCTTGTCCGAACTTCCTGAACTTGATGCGGGTGTGCCGACGAACGCCGCTCGTGCCGCAGTCGCTCGGCGAAGCACCAGCGGAGGATCGGAGGTGCGCGAGCGGAACGCGACACGCTCGCAGCCAGCACCAGATCCAACGGTTGAGATCGTCGCACACGGCAAGATCAATCTGACGCTCGCCATCGTCGGCAAGCGCTCAGATGGGTACCACGAGCTCCACTCCGTGGTGGCGCAGTTCGAAGCAGGCGACCGCCTCTATCTGCGTCGATCAACTGACGGGGTGGATTCGATTCGGCTCGCTGGTGTGCCGCTGAATCTCGATGGGGAGAACCTCTGCGCCGTGGCGCTCGCGGCGCTGCGTCGAGCCTGTGAGGTTCCGCCAGTGGAGATCGTGTTGGAGAAGCGCCTCCCCGTTGCCGCTGGCCTAGGGGGCGGCTCAAGCGATGCCGCGGCAACGCTACTCGGTGTCATCGAGCTCTTCGATCTGGACATTGATGACGAAACCTTGAACGCGGTCGCAGCCGAAGTGGGCTCCGACGTCCCACTCTTCCTCGTCGGCTCGCCAGCGCTGATGGAGGGGCGTGGGGAGTCGGTGACCCCGCTCGCCCCCTGGAAGGGCGAGCCCCTGGGGCTCCTCCTGATTACCGCCGGCCTGCCGCTGCGCACCCCAGAGGTGTTTGCCGCATTTGCCGCGGGGCTCCGCGGCTCGGCGCAGGGGGCGGCCCTGGTCAGCTCCCAGCACCTTGCGGCGGAACTCACGGTCGGCATGAGCGGGGAGGGGCTCCTGCAGCGGGCTGCCGCCCTGGCCTCGGCAAATGACCTTCTGGCCCCCGCCCGGGCTGTGGCGCCGTGGCTCCGCCCCTTCGATCACGCCCTTCGTCGCCTCCTCGATCGCCCACTCTCGCTCTCAGGTTCGGGGCCAACCCTCTTCCTCCTCTATCCTTCCCAGCGAGAGGCAGAGGAGGGGGCAACCCTGATCGCCAACGCCCTCGCGAGCGGGGAGCTCGTGGCGCCGGAAGGCCTCACGCCCTCCGTGATCGCAACGAGGCTAATCGGGCCAGGTTCTGGCGAAAGGGGAGCAGCGTGAAGCGTTCGATTACTGGGGCGGGTATTCCTGCCGCCATCGGACCGTACAGCCCGGCTGCTGCCATGGGCGACGAGCTCTACTGCTCTGGGCAGCTCGGACTCCATCCTGAAACTGGCGCACTCGCTGATGGCGTTGCTGCACAGGCAGAGCAGGCGGTGACGAACCTCGGTGCCCTGTTGGCCGCTGCTGGCTATGGCTACAACGACATCGTTAAGACGACCATCTTCCTTGTTGACCTCGCCGACTTTGCCACCGTCAACGAGATCTACGGTCGGGCCTTCACCCAGCCGTACCCAGCACGCTCAACCATTCAGGTTGCAGCGTTGCCGAAGGGTGGCTTGGTAGAGATCGAAGCGATCGCCAAGCGAGGCGGCGCCGCAGGATGAGCCCGTCAAGTCGCGGGCCGGAGCGCCTTGAGGGCGTGACGGCCATCATCCTTGCCGCTGGAGTGGGATCGCGGATGCAGTCCCAGGTTCCCAAGGTGCTGCACCAACTGCTCGGCCGCCCAATGGCTGGCTGGGTCGTGGCGGCTGCCACTGAGGCGTTCTCTGAGAAGTCTGTCGTTGTCCTCTCGCCCGCGACCGCCGGGCTCGCCGAACTGCTGGGTGGAAGCGTCTCAATTGCTGAGCAGCCAAAGCCGCTCGGCACCGCCGATGCTGTTCGCTGCGCGCTTGCCGCGCTACCAGCCTCTGCAAAGGAGCTGCTCATCGCCTGCGGCGATACGCCACTCATCACCGCCGCGCTGATGCGCGAGGTTGTTGCGGCACGTCGCGAGACGAACGCGCCGCTCGCGTTGGCCGCCTTTGATGCCGATGACCCTACGGGCTACGGACGGGTGATTGAATCAAGCGACGGCACAGCGGGGTGCGTGATCGAGGAGCGTGATGCCAGCGAAGAGCAGCGCGCCATCGGCACCGTTAACGCTGGGCTCTACGCCGTTGACCGAGCGTGGCTCACCGAGGCACTCGGCGCCATCACCCCGTCGAAGGCGAGTGGCGAGCTCTATCTCACCGATCTAGTCGCCGCGGCACACGACGCAGGTACCCCTGCGCCAATCGTCTATGGCCCGGAGATTGAGCTTGAGGGGGTGAACGACCGACACCAGTTCGCCGATGTCGCAGCCGCACTCCGCGAGCGCATCAACGAGGGGCATCTAGATCGTGGCGTGGCGTTGATTGACCCAACGACCGCGTGGATTGACGTGCAGGTTGAGATCGCTCCTGATGCGGTGATTGAACCTGGCGTCACGCTTGTTGGCGCCACGAGTATTGGCGCGAGGACTCGAGTCGGTAGCGGTTCACGGATTGAGGCGACATCCATCGGCGAGGACTGCACAGTTCGCTCCTCAGCGATTGAGGGCTCAACCATCGCGTCGCACGTTGATGTTGGGCCGTTTGCGCATATTCGACCAGGGTGCACCATTGCGGCAAACTGCCACGTTGGAAACTTTGCTGAAATGAAAGCAACGAGTCTCGCCGCTGGCGCGAAGGTCGGCCATCACTCCTATCTCGGCGATGCCGAAGTGGGGGAGCGTGCGAACATCGGCGCGGGCACCATCACGGCGAACTACAATGGGGTAGAGAAGGTCAAGACGCTGATTGGCGCAGACGCCTTCACAGGTGTGGGAACTTTGATTGTTGCCCCGGCGGGCATCGGTATCGGAGCCAAGACAGGGGCTGGCACGGTGGTGCTTGCGGATATCCCTGATGGCTGTACGGCGGTCGGTGTTCCGGCTCGCATCATTCGGGAGGCTTAACGATGCTCGGCACCGACATCCTGATCATTCTTCTACTGATCCTGATCAACGGCTTCTTCGTTGGTGCCGAGATCGCCTTTGTCTCTGTTCGCCGTACGCGCCTCGATGAGCTCGCCGAGGCGGGCGATCGCCGTGCGAAGCGCGCCCAGAAGCTGATGCGCGATCCAGGGCGCTTCCTCGCCGTGATCCAGGTTGCGATCACCTTCCTCGGGGCACTCGCCTCCGCCGTTGCTGCCGTCAGCATCGTGACCGTAGTTGCGGAGCCGCTGCGTGGGATCGCGCCCCTTGCCGACTATGCCGACACGATTGCGCTGCTCCTCGTCACCTTCATCGTCTCTGTGGTCTCCATCGTGCTTGGGGAGTTGATACCGAAGGGGTTTGCCCTCGCCAATCCAGACCGCATTGCCCTCGCAGTCTCTGGGCCGATCACCCTCTTCGCCAAGATTGTGAGCCCACTGGTGGCGGTGCTCGTGCTCCTCACCAAGATCATCTCGAAACCATTCGGCATTGACCCAACTCGTACCCCAGAGCTCTCCGCAGCCGAGATCCGCCTGATCGTGGAGCAGGGGAGCCAGCAGGGCGTACTTGAGGCCGAAGAGGAGCAGATGATCAGCGCGGTAATGTCGCTCAGCGACTCCAAGTTGCATGAGGTGATGGTGCCGCGCATTGATATCGCGGCGATCGACCAAGAGGCGAGCTTTGATGACGCCGTCACGCTAGTGCTCACCGAGGGACACAGTCGTACGCCGCTCTACAAGGAGTCGGTCGACCATATCGTTGGCATCCTCTACGCGAAGGACCTGCTGCGCATCATTGCTGCGGGCGGGCCGCGTCCACGGCTGCGCGACATCATGCGTCCGGCACTCTTTGTTCCTGAGTCACAGGCGGTCGATGACTTGCTCAACGAACTACAGCGTCGCCGCGTGCACATGGCGATCGTGCTTGACGAATACGGCGGTACTGCGGGCCTCGTGACCATTGAAGACCTGCTCGAAGAGATCGTCGGTGAGATTCAGGACGAGTTTGACGAAGAGGAGCCGATGAAGGTGATGGTTCGCGAGGGCGAGGCGATCCTTGACGGCCGAGCCGATATTGATGAGATGGGCGAACTTGTCGACCCTCCGCTAGAGCTTGAGGATGATGAGGAGTACGACACCGTGGGCGGATTCGTGTATCACCGTATCGGCCGCGTCCCCGTTGTGGGCGACACGGTGGCGGTGGACCCATTCAAAATCACGGTGGTCAAGGTGATAGGGCGCCGCGTCGGCAAGGTGCGCGTGACCTGGGATTCGGGGGTCACGAAGCCGGTTGCTGATTAGGCGGAGATCACCCGGTCAATAATCTCTTCGAGTTTCGCCACGGCGCGTGGGTTGAGCTGCGAGAGAGTGCGAATCTCACTGATCGCCTTAGCGCGCCACTCCTGTGCCTTCATGCGTGTGTACTCACGTGACCCGGTACGCTCAAGTACCTGCAATCCTGCGGCGACTGAGTCGGCGCCTGGGTTCGTTTCGGCGTAGAGGTTTGTCAGCACCGCGCGGTCGGCGGGGCTCGCCTGCTCCATGGCATGAAGGACGGGGAGCGTCTTCTTGTGACGGGCCAGATCAGAGGCCTCCTTCCCTGTAGCCGCCTCGTCGCCCCAGATGCCGAGGAGGTCGTCGTTGATCTGGAAGGCGAGCCCGAGGGCCCAGCCGAAGTTTCGGAAGTGGCGGATGACCTCCTCGTCGTCACTGGCAAGGATCGCGCCGGATTCTACGGAGCCCGAGATGAGGGCGGCGGTCTTACGACCGATCATCTCAAAGTAGTGTTCAACGCTCTGCATCTCTGTGCGTGCGCTTGCGGCGATGTCGATGAATTGCCCTTCGCAGAGGCGCAGGCACGTCTCGTCGTAGAGCTTCATCAGGCGAATCACCTTGGCATCAGAGAAGCCGAGGGTGGTGAGGTGGTGCAGCGCCACGCGGCTGATCGTGAAGAGTGCATCGCCGGTGTTGATGGCCTGGGGAATACCATCTCGAACCCAGAGTGTCGGCCGGCCGCGTCGCTCGGCATCACCGTCCTCAATGTCGTCGTGGACGAGTGAGAAGTTGTGTCCGAGCTCTACTGCCGCAGCACCGGGGAGTGCGCGATCCCAGTCTGGCGAGATCGAGGCATAGGCGAGGAGGCCGAGGAGGGGGCGCATGCGCTTTCCGGGCCGCGCTGCGGGATCGTTGTACCCGAGGTGGTAGCGAATCTGCTCGTACATGGGGGCCGTAATCGGCTCCTCCCATTCGGCGAGCAGATCAAGGATGGTGCGATCGGTTGCCGCAACCAGTTCGTCGAGGTTCAGGCTCAGGAGATCTCCCGCCGCCCCTTGCTGCTGCTCGCTCACGCGCCCCCCTCACCTCTTGCCCGGCGCGTTTGAACGCGGCGCGGTTGTAGGGCAATGCTACCCTGCGCATCATGCCTGCACGTCAAAGCACTACGTCGCTGGCCGTCGTCACCTCCCGCTTCCGCCTCGGCGAAGCCGATCGCGTGCTCACCCTCCTCTCCGCGACACGCGGCAAGTTCAAAGCGATCGCCAAGGGGGTCCGCAAGCCAACCAGCCGGCTCGGGGGCGGGGTAGAGCCCTTCGCCGAACTAGACCTCGCCCTCATCGCGGGGAGAACCTTTGATACCGTGACCCAGGTTCGCAGCGTACGAGTCTGGCTCGGCCTGCGCGGTCGACTCGGCAGTGCGGCGGTCGCCTGGTACGTCGCCGAGTTGGTCGAACGAGGAACGAGCGATGAGCAGCCCGAGCCCGAACTGTACGAGCTGCTCATTCGCGCCTGGGATCTTCTCGAGTCCGGCGCACCCGATGCGCTCGTGGCGGGCGCGCTGGGCTGAGCTGGCACTCCTTGACGCCTCTGGGCAGGGCCCAGAGCTCGACGTCTGCCTTGAGTGCGGGCGGGCGCCCATTGCGGGCGAGGCCCTCCGCTGGGATGAGGAGGGTGCCGGCATCCGCTGCGCATCACATGCACTTGGGGGAGCGTTCTCCAGTGATGCGTTGCGACTGATGCGAGCACTGCGACGTTTTGCGCCAGAGGAGTTGGTTTCGCTCGCGCTGCCTCCCGCCCCCCAACGAGAGGTGAGTTGGGCCCTGCGCGTTGCTGTGCATCTCCTCTTCGGCACTGAGCCGAAGAGTCGCAGCTTCATGGACGAGGTGTTGGCGCCGTAAGCGGCGGAGGGTTGCGGCTCCGAACTAGGCGGCGACGAAGCCGGTTGTGGTCGCGACGAACCAGATTGCGGCAAGCAGTAGGAGCATCGCGCCGTACGTCAGCAAGATGCGGCGAAGGTCTCGTTGCACGACGGGCATCTCTGCGGCGATCTCGGCGGTGAGTCGCTGTGTCGATGCGACCCGGCTACCAATTGGTGCAGAGGTACCCGTAATGATGGTGCTCTTCGGGGCGACGAGCGTCGCCTCATAGGCGGCCGCAGCGGCCTCCTCGGCGGGGGTGAGACCACGCTTGGGCGCGTCGGCATGCGACTTCAGCTTCGGGCGCTGGTCGGGGCGGAAGCGCTTCTCTCGTTTAGCCATGACTCCTCCTTACAGGGCTGTTGCCAGAGGATACCTGACCCAGGTTGAGGGGGCGGCGAGGGCTGATAGGATGCAGCCGTGGATAGCCAAGTGCTCCTTGAAATCGGCGTCGCCGGGGTGCTCGTTGCCCTGCTCGCGCTCCTCGTCGCCCTGATCTCGATCCGTAACCTACGCCGTCTCCGCGCCGACTACGCAGCGCTGGTCTCAGGGAGTGACGTGTTGAGCGCCGAGCAGCGATTCGCCCAGGTGCTCGAGCGGGTTGCCGAGCAGGGGGTCTCGTCGCAGGTGGCGGGGACGCGCCTCACCGCCCTTGAGGCGGCCGCCCCTGGCGCAATGAGTCGTATGGGCCTCATCCAGTTCCAGGCCTTCGAAGATGTCGGCGGCGGCCAAAGCTCTGCGCTGGCGCTGCTTGATGCGGTGGGGAGTGGCGTCGTGATCACCGCGCTGCATGCTCGAGTCGGCACACGCATCTATGTGAAGCGCGTCATTGAGGGTCGGGGCGAGGGGACCCTGGGCGCTGAGGAGTCGGCGGCAATCGCTGCCGCCTTGGCACAGCCCGCCTACAGCGCTCCACAACGGTGACGTCGCGCGCCTCGGGTGCGGGCGAGCGCGAAGGGGGATCACAACTCCCAGTCTGGTCAGGGATTACGCCGAAACGCCCTACGGCACCAACGCCAACGATCGCCCACCTCGTTGATGATCTAAACGACGAGCAGTACGCCGCCGTGACGCACGGTGAGGGCCCGCTCCTCGTTGTCGCCGGTGCGGGCACAGGGAAGACCCAGGTCATCACGCGCCGCGTGGCCTGGCTCATCGCCGAGAAGCGCGCCGAGCCAGAAGAGATCTTGGCACTCACCTTCACGGAGCGTGCGGCGGAGGAGATGCAGGGGCGCGTCGACCGCCTCGTTCCCTACGGATACGCCACGACCCCAATCAAAACCTTCCACGCCTGGGGCGATGAACTACTCCGCGCCAATGCACATCGGCTCGGCCTCTCCGGCGAGTTGCGTGTTCTTGGGCGCGCCGAGGTGGTGCTCCTGCTTCGTGAGCACCTCTTTGAACTCGGCCTCAAGCGATTCTTGCCGCTCGGAGATCCGACGCGTTTTCTCAGCGACATCGCCGGCTACTTCTCGCGCGCCAAGGATGAGGCGCTCGGTCCCGATGAGATTCAGAAGTTTGCTGCAGATCTTCAGGAGCGGGCTGGCAAAGCACGAAGCGCCGCCACCTCAACCGCCGACCTTGAACTCCAGCGGAAGCTTGCCTCGTATGCCGATGCGGTGGACCTCCTCGCCACCGAGCATGGGGAGCTGAGCGCGGCGCTGCGCACCTATCGAACAATTCTGAATGAGCGCGGCCTGCTCGATTTTGGGGATCAGGTGTTGCGCGCCTATGAGCTGCTGCGTGATGACCCCCTAGTTGCCGCACGAGCACGGGAACAGCACCGTTGGATCTTGGTTGACGAGTACCAAGATACGAATCGACTGCAGGGGGCGCTAGTCGATCTCCTCTCCGATGGACGGCGCAATCTCACCGTCGTCGGCGATGACGACCAGTCGATCTATCGCTTCCGTGGGGCGGCGATCAGCAACATCCTGAACTTCACCGAGCGGTACCCCGATGCGAGCAAAGTGGTCTTGACCAAGAACTACCGCAGCACGGGCTCCGTGCTCACAGCCGCACGACGCCTCATTCGCTTCAATGATCCGCATCGGCTCGAGGTACGCCTCGGCATCTCAAAGGAGCTCACCCCAGAGGGGATGCCCGGCGATGCGCCTCCCGTCACCTTCCGCCGATTCCGTACCACGGCGAACGAGGCCGATTGGATCGCGTCAGAGATCCGCGACGCCATCGCGGGGGGTCGGCGAGCCCGCGATCACGCGGTGCTCGTGCGGGCGAACGTTGACAGCGTGGAGATTGGGCGCAGCCTCAACATGCTCGGTATTCCGTGGCGTTCGAGCGGCGCTGCCGGACTCTACGATCGCCCCGAGGTGCGCCTCCTCTTGGCGGGCCTACGCCATGCGGCCGACCCAGATGCCGCAGCACCACTCTTCCTGATCGTCGCAGAGTCGCGCTTCAAGGTGCCACCCACGATCCTGGCCGCTGCGGTCGGGAAGTCGCGCCGCGATCATCTCTCGCTGCGGGAGAGCCTCGCAACGGTTGGGGCGGGGCATGAGGCCACCGAGCGACTCTTGGAACGCCTCGCTGGGGTGGTGCAAGAGAGTGTCGAGCGCACGAGTGGTGAGGTGCTCTATCGCTGGCTGCGTGAGTCGGGCCTGCTTGCCGAGCTCACCCGCGAAGCAACTCCCGAGTCCGATGAGCGCATTCGCAACATCGGACGCCTCTTCGATGTGGTGCGCTCCCGCAGCCGACTGCTGGAGCTCGATCGCGCCCCATTCTTGGTGCGCTACCTCGAGGAGCTCGGTGAGGCGGGGGATGATCCGTCGGCCGCTGATGTTGATCCCGACCTTGATGCGGTCGCGCTCCTCACGATTCACCAGGCGAAGGGACTCGAGTTTCCCGTCGTCTTTGCTGCGAACCTCGTTGAGGGGCGCTTCCCGGCCAAGGGTCGACCGCCGCGCCTCGCGCTCGCTGCAGAGCTCGGCGGCTCTGATGATGTGGTGCCGCGCGACCCTCGTGCCCCAGATGGACCAACCGAGGCGGACGAAGAGGCGCTACGCGAGGAGCGACGCCTCGCCTATGTCGCACTGACTAGGGCGTGCGAACGCTTGGCCCTTACCGCTGCAGAGCGGAGCAGTGGTGGCGTCCGTCCGCGCAAGGTCAGCCGATTTGTTGCCGAGGCACTCGACCTCAGTCGAGAGCAACTTGAGGAGTTTCCGTTAACCGGTGAGCCGACCTCCAAAATTGATGGCCTCGCGATTGTCGCTCCACCACTCCCGGTTCTCCCCGTGCGCGAACCTGGGGCGGGGGAGAGTGCGCCACTCACCTTGAGCTTTACGGCGATCGAGGCCTTCATTGCCTGCCCGCTGCGCTACCACTATCAGCAACGCCTCCGCATTCCGCTGCCACCGCATCACTCTGCAACGTACGGCGCTGCGATGCACGCCGCCGTTGCCGAGTTCCATCGCGGGCAGATGGTGGGAGCACCCCCGCAACTCGACGAGCTTTATGCCGCACTTGAGCGCAGTTGGCAGAGTGCGGGCTTCCTCTCGCGCAGCCACGAAGAGGCCCGCCATACGGCGGCTCAGGAGGCGATCGCACGATTCCGCAGTGAGGAGATCGCAACAGGTCACGCGCCGGCTTACGTTGAGAAAGACTTCTCGTTTGAACTTGGTGGGCATAAGATTCGCGGCCGTTGGGATCGCGTTGATGTGCAGGCGCTCCCACCCGAGGGTCGCAGCGCTCCGATTCCGACCATTGATGTGCCGGGTGACGTTGTGCGCCCAACCCTGCCGCTCGGTGACGATGAGTGGGTGGTGGTCAGCGATTACAAGACCGGCGGACGCGATGATGACGACGCGAGCCGTAAGCGGGCGAAAGAGTCACTCCAGCTGCAGCTCTACGCGCTGGCTTGGCGCGCTGTAACGGGGCGCCTCCCCGACGAGGTGAGCCTGCGCTTCCTCGACACCGGCCGTGTTGCCACCGTGCCGGTAGAACCGAAGCGCATCGTGAAGGCGCGCGAACTGATCGTGGTTGCAGCGGAGGGGATCCTGGCTGGCGTCATGGATCCAAAGCCAGAGTTGATGACCTGCACCTACTGCTCGTACCGTGAGCTCTGCCCAGCATCGAAGGCTCCGGCGGGGCGGCCCGCATGACGCTCCGTGATGGAGAGCGGCGCAGCGCTGCTGAGCAGCTTGAGCTGCCGCTCGATCAACAGCCAGCTACGCCGTTCGCGGGGAAGGTGTTGCGCACCGCCGCCGCGGCTCCCACACCACCACGCATCCCCGCCGGAGATCAGCGGCTCATCCGCCTCCTCGGCCTAGGCGCGCTGATTGCGGCGCTGGTCACTATTGCCGGAGCGCTCACGATTGATCCCGTTGACGAACCGACGCGCGCCCTTGCCGTTGCGGGTGCGCTGGCTCTCACCGTGACGCTCGGGATCACGGGGCTTCTTCTGTTGCGCTCCTTTCAGGGGCATCCAGGCGTCTGGCGGGTACGCCGACGGCGGTGCGTGCGGCGCGGGTTGTTCGCGGGGGCCCTGATCGGTGGCTACCTCGCCCTGCGCATTATTAGCCTCGGTGGACCGACCGGGCTGCTAATCGCCGTCGCCCTTGTGGTCGTGGCTGAGGCGGCAATTTCACGGAGTGAGATCGACTCGGTCTAGGCCTCGAATCTCCCCTTCGAGGGGTGTAGGATTGCCACGCGCCCTGCTGGACGTCGGCTCGCACCGGCGGCGCATCTGAGATAGATGGTGACCAATATGAGCCCGAATACCCCACCCTTCGCCGCCTCTCTCGCCGCGCTCGGCTGGAGCGGCACCCCAGAGCAGCGCGACCCACTCGATCGCCCCTCGTATGCGGGACCGGTCAGCTTCGCTCAACTCCCGTGGGTTGAGGATGTGGCTGAGATCCGTCGTCGCAAGGCCGACATCGCCATCATCGGCGCACCGTTTGATGATGCGGTCACCCATCGTCCCGGCACACGCTTCGGCCCTCGCGCCATCCGTGAGGCGCAATACCAAACTGGCACCCTGCACTCACTGCAGGTGGGCGTTGAGCCGTTTGTCGCCCTCACCGCCGTTGATGCGGGTGACGCCCTGGTTTACCCAGGACGACTCGAGCACGGACACGGCGCCATCTACCGCAAGGTTCGTGAGGTTGCTGAGACTGGTGCGATCCCCATCGTGCTCGGTGGCGATCACTCCATCACGTGGCCCAACGCAACAGCGATTGCCGAGATGCGCTGGCCGCAGCGCATCGGCATCCTGCACTTTGATGCCCACGCCGACGCCTCCATTGATGGCTACGGCTCGCTGCACAGCCACGGTTCGCCAATGCGGCGCCTGATCGAGTCTGGCGCGGTGCTCGGCAAGAACTTTGTGCAGGTCGGCCTGCGCGGCTACTTTCCTGATAAAGAGACACTCGCTTGGACGCGCGAGCACGGCATGCGCAGTCACTTCATGACCGAGATCGAGGAGCGTGGCTCAGAGGCGGTCATCGCAACCGCCATCGCCGAGGCGCTCGACGGCCCAGATGCGATCTGGATCAGCCTTGATATTGATGTGGTCGATCCGGGCCTCGCGCCAGGAACGGGCACACCAGAGCCGGGCGGGATGCTCTCTCGCGAGTTGCTCCGTGGCCTCCGCCAGATTGCGGCACAGGTCCCGATCGCAGGAATGGACATCGTTGAGGTCTCACCACCGTATGACTGGGCCGAGTCAACGGCGATGATCGCCAACCGTGCCGCACTTGAGGTGATTAGCGCGCTGGCGAAGCGTAAGGAGTCCGGCGAGACGATTCGTTGGGAACCCTCCCGCTGAGCGAAACCGCATCCAGCGAAACTGCGTCTGAGGTACGAAACCGCCTGCTCGCCGACGAACGTGACCTCACATCCGCCGCCGACGGTGATCTGGCGTATTGGCGGGGTGTAGCGGCGGAGTCAACTGGTCCCATCCTGGAGATCGGCTGCGGGGCAGGTCGCGTCTTGACCGCTCTCGACTCCAGCGAACGGCAGCTGATCGGCATTGATCTCGATCTGGCCGCCCTCGCCCTGGCCGCTGAGCGCGCCGCTGCCGCCGAATGGATCGCTGCCGATGGACGAACCTGGCGTCACGAAGCGACCGCAGCAAGTTTGGTGATTATTGGCGGCGATCTGCTCTCGCTGATCACCGCGCCCGCTGACCTTGAAGCGCTCTTACGAACAGCGGCGCTGCACTGCGCACCTGGTGGGCAGGTGGGGATTGACGCCACGCTGATGGACCCGCAGCTGTTCACGGATGAGGTCGAGGGTGAGTGGAGCGTTGATCTAGAGCGTGCAGACGCTGATTTCACAACGGTGCGACGTGAAAGCCGCATTACGCCCGACCCGCAGGCGCGCAGCAACACCGTCCTACTGGAGATTCGGCATCGGGCGGTGGGGGTAGACGGCCGCCTTACGGTGATCTATCCCGACCGAGCTCCATTCGCGATTCGTGCCTGGCAGCCGGATGAGGTGCGAGCCCTCGCCGCCGCGGCAGGCCTACGCGTGACGAGGGTCGGCGCCGACGATCGTCTGCGCTGGCTGCTACGGTCAGCGCATGAGTGACCCACGCCCAATCGGGCTCTTCGATTCAGGGATCGGCGGCCTCACCGTTCTGCGTGAAGTGCAGGCGCGCCTTCCAGCCGAATCCACCATCTACATCGGCGATAGCGCCCGTCATCCATACGGCACCCGGAGTGACGCTGAAGTGCGCACCTTTGCCGAAGAGCTCAGCGACGAACTGGTGGCACGCGGCGTAAAGGCGATCATCATCGCCTGCAATACCGCGACGGCCGTCGCGCTCGAGCATCTTCGTGAGCGGCACCCGTCAACGCCGATCATTGGCGTGGTCCGACCGGGAGCGGCGGCGGCGGCGCTGGCGACACGCACCGGCCGGGTCGGCGTGTTGGCTACCATTGCAACCGTTCGGTCGCGTGCCTACTTTGCCGCCATCAAAGATGAGAATCCTGGCACGCGGGTGACTGAGCGAGCCGCCTCTGAACTTGTTCCGCTCATTGAGTCAGGTCTCACGAACACGAAAGAGATGAGCGACGCCATCCACGCGGCGATCGACCCGTTTCTCGCTGGTGAGCCGAGCGAGCGCGTCGACACCCTACTGCTCGGCTGCACCCACTTCCCGTTGATTCGCGGTGCAATTGATGCGGCGCTCGGTGCCCCAATTGCTGTGGTTGATTCCGCCGCAGCAACGGCAAGCTTCCTTCAAGAGATCATCGCGGTGAATGGGCTTGAGGCTCCAGGATCGAGCCGCGGGACGGCGGCCGACCCCGGCCACCTTGGACACTCCGCGCCAGCCTCAGCGCCCGTGCTTCCAGCGCATCAGATCTTCACGACAGGGGATCCTTCGGTGGTGGATGCGCTTGCTACCCGACTTTTTGGTGAGACTGCACCGCGCGCGCAGCAGATGACGCTGGGGGCGAAGCGCAGCTAGCGGCGCTCCAGCGCTGGCAGGATGGCGCGCACAATCTCGGCGGCGTTCTTTGAGGCGAGCGCGAGATACTCCCAGAAGCTCAGCGTGGCCTCGCCATCACCAGAGTCGCTTACGCTGCGGATCACCAGCCAGGGGATGCCGTGCGTGCGTGCCGCATAGGCGATGGCCGCCCCCTCCATCTCAACGAGGTCGGCTGAGCTGCGGGCGGCAATCGCATCGCGAACCTTCTGGTCGGCGACAAACCAGTCGCCGGTGGCGATGCGGCCGCGACGGAGGTTGATCCCAAGGCGTGTCGTTGTTGGTGTGGCGGCATCAAACGCTGCGGTGACGAGCTCGGTATCGGCGACGAGTAGGGGGTCGCCTTTCGACGGAATTTCTGCGCCGTAGCCGAAGAGTCGAAAGCCATCGGCCTCTGCTGCGGCAAAGTCATGCTGCAAGACACCATCGGCGAGTAGGACGTCGCCGACGCGATATCCCGCATGCAGGGCGCCGGCGGAGCCGACCGAGATCACGCAGCGGGGCTCAACTGCCAGGGCGGCGGTGACTGCAACCACCGAGGCGACCTTGCCGACTCCACAGCGCAGCAGGGCGACCGGGTGTGTGTCGATGTGGCCGATGAGCAGTGCACCCTCTACAAGTCCTGGCAGTGTGTGCGGCACCAGGTCGGTGGCGAGCGCCTCAAGGGCGGCGCGCTCCTCGCTGAGCGCGGCAGCGATGAGCGTTGGGCCTGATGGGCGGAAGTGTTGCGGCATGGGGGTAGGATAGCGGTGTGCATCTGCCCGCTGTGACCCAGGCCCCGTTGCCGCGACGTCGCAGCCTCTTCACGCTCGCGCTCGCACTCCTGCTTGCCGCCGCGTGTGGCACCTCTGCTGCGCCGTCGGGGGCGAGCGGAGATCCTTCGGCTAGCGCAAGCCCCTCACCGACCAGCGACACACGGAGCCCGCTGATCCCCGTTGCCGGATACCGCAGCACCCTCACCGCGCTCACGAGCGTTGGGGTCGCGCGCCTCACTGAGGTCGGGGGGAAGCTACCGATCACCAAACTGATCCTGATTGCGCCGGAGTCGAGCGCCATCCTTGCGGCACTCGGCCTCTCGGCCACCTCAATCACATCTCGCCTGACACTCGTCGCGGACCGCACCGCCCTCAAGGCGGCACTCGCCGCTGATGAGAAGGCGGCAGGGTTCGTGCGACTCGCCGCCCTTGAGCCGGCGCTTCGCACCCTTACGTGGGAGGGGGCTGCAATCGTTGGCGTGCAGCGCGTTGCTTCGCTGGCCGATTGGCCGCTGCGCGCCGAGCTTCCCCTCGACGCATCGATTCCTGCAGATTGGCTCTCCGGTCCGCTCGCGTACGATCCTGCAACCGCATGGACTCTGGCAGCTGGTGGCGACATCCTGCTTGACCGTGGCGTTTCAGCCAACGCGAAGCGCTCAAAGCGTGGGGCAGAATCGCTCTTTGATGGCGGCTTTGCCGATATCACTGGCACAACCTGTTGCAGCCAATTTGGCGTGCCACGTGTCGCCGCGCGCTACGTAAGCGGTGGCGGCATCAACGGCCTGATGCGCTCACTCTTCCAGCAGGCAGATCTCTCGATCGCGAACCTTGAATCGCCAACACCGAAGAAGTGGCGCCAACACAACTCAGGTACAACCTTCACGGGAAACCCCGCGCTTCTGCGGGTGGTGAAAGAGGCAGGCTTTGATTTCCTCTCGCTGGCAAACAATCACATCGGCGATGGGGGCGTCTATCGCATCCCCGAGACTATTGCCGCTGTAAAAGCTGCCGGCATGGGCAGCGGTGGCGCCGGGGCAAACCTTGCTGAGGCGCAGCGCCCGTGGCTCACCGACGTTGGTGGCATCACCGTGGGCATCGTTGCAGTCGACCAGGTAAACCCGAGCACGCACGCGCGGGCAAACCGGCCGGGGAGTGCGCCGATTGGGGTCCTTGAGATGCGCGCCTCCATTGCGGCGGCTCGCGCCGCTGGTGCCGACGTCGTCATCGTTTTCCCGCACTGGGGCTTGGAGTTCCAGGCGCAGCCGACCGCCTCACAGCGTAGGTTTGCCAAGCGGGCTATCGAGGCTGGTGCCGACATGATCCTTGGATCGCACTCGCACTGGGCGAGTGCCATGGAGATCATCAACGACAAGCCGGTCTTCTACTCCATGGGGAACTTCGTCTTCGACCAGAACTGGTCCGTTGAAACGTCTGAGGGGCTCGTTATTGAATCAACATTCGTGGGATCACGGCTGGTCAGCACGCGCATGTTGCCAACGGTGATCCTCAACCAATCACAGCCAAACTTCGTTGACGTCGCCACCGATGGCGTACCGATCATGAATCAAGTCTGGAAGGGCTCAAAGGGTCTGCCTCGCTGGTAGCCCGAGCTCCACGCCCTTAAGAGTCGAGCGACTCGTTCTTCTCTAGGTCCACGACAGCGGTGCGCAGGCCGATCGGCTCACGTCCTGAGAGCAGCGCCTCAGCGATGGCAAGGTCGGGATCCTCCTCCTCGCCTTCGTCAGCGGCGTGGGCACCCGCCCCCTCGTGCGTTAGAAGGCGGGTCTCGCCCTCCTCAGAAGAGATGCCCACTGCGGCCACCAGGCGGGAATCCAGTGAGGCGGCAAAGTCGTGCTCGCGTTCAAGCTCAGCGGCGATCGCCTCAATGAGGGTCTCCTCGGTAAAGGTTTCCATCACCCGACTCCGGGCGGTCTCCACCATTGCCAAGAACTCGCTCGGGGCGAAGGCCTCGTCGTGGGCGAGGGTCATGCCGATAGCGAGTTCGTCGTCCGCCTCGTGAAGTTCATAGAAGTACACGCCGCGCAGGCTAGCACCCCGCGCAGCGCCCCTGCTTGACGCCGATGGGTGTGGCGCGGAGACTGGGGTCATGAGGGTCATGATTCGCCGACGCACCAGCACCACGCGCGGCGCCCTGATCTTCCTCGGGCAGGCCCTGCTGGTGACGCTCTTCGTCGTGGAGTTTGGGCGAAATCTGATCGGCGTGATTCAGGTGAATACGCGGTTGGCGCAGCTGCGCGACGAGACTGCGGCGCTCCAGGCTCGGGCCGACGCACTTACTGCGGAGCGGGTGCTCCTCGAGGACGCCGCCTTCCTCGAGTTGGTTGCGCGCGGCTACAGCCTCGGCTCCACTGTGGAACGCCCGTTCGTCTTAGCGGCTGACGCGGCGCCACTTCCAGAGGATGCTCCGGGGTCTGGCGCACGGCGGTTCAGTCCTGATGCGCCAACTCGCTCGCCGCTCGACGCGTGGCTCGACCTGCTCCTCGGGAGCTAAGGGGAACTACCTCTTCGGATCTCCGAAGATCGTCCAGTGCCAGCCCTTCTCGGCCTCGCCAGTGATCTCAATTGCTACGTGCTTGATCTGCGTGTACTCCTCAAAGGAGTAGCGGCTTAGGTCCTTGCCGAATCCCGACTGCTTGAAGCCACCATGCGGCATCTCGCTCAGGAAGGGGAGATGGTCGTTGATCAGCACTGAGCCGAAGTTAAGAGCGGCTGCCATGCGATGGGCGCGCGCCACATCGCTCGTCCAGCAGCTGGAGGCGAGGCCATACGGCGTGTCGTTTGCGAGGGCGATCGCTTCGGCCTCGTCACTGAATGGGAGAGCCACGAGCACCGGACCAAAGACCTCCTGCTGCACAATCTCGCTGGACTGCTGCGCGCCGACGATGAGCGTTGGCGCGAAGTAGGCACCCTCAGCTGGGACGCCCTTCGGCTGCGCACTGCCGCCCACCACGATCCGCGCCCCTGCGGCAACGGCGCGATCAACGTAGCCAGCGACTCGATCGCGATGCGTGCGCGAGATGAGCGAGCCGAGATCTGTCGTCGGATCAAAAGGGTCACCGATGCGCACCTGCGCGGTGAGCTCAGCAATGCGGGCCACGAGGCGGTCGAAGATGTCGCTCTGCGCGTAGAGGCGCGTGGCTGCGGTGCAGTCCTGACCAGCGTTGACGAAGGCTCCAGCGATCGCCCCTCGCGCGGCGGCCTCAATGTCGGCGTCGGCAAAGACAACGAACGGCGCCTTACCACCAAGCTCTAGATGCAGACGCTTCAGCGTTGGCGCGCCGGCAGCCATCAGTTCTCGACCAGTTGCGCTATCGCCCGTGAGGGCGATGATGTCGATGCGCGGATCTGCGGCGAATTGCGCGCCGATCTCGGCACCTGGTCCGGTGATGACATTGACGACCCCCGCAGGGAAGCCAACTTCGCGCGCCAACTCTGCCAGCCGTAGTGCTGCGAGCGGTGTGGCGCTGGCTGGCTTCATGACGACGGTGTTGCCGGCGGCCAGCGCGGGCGCCGCCTGCCAGACCGCCATGGCGAGCGGATAGTTCCACGGCGCGATCAGTGCGGCAACGCCGATCGGCTCCCGCCGAATCATGGAGGTGTGGTTGCCGGTGTACTCACCTGCGGCGATCCCATCGGGGGTACGCAGGACGCCAGCGAAGTAGCGCAAATGGTCAACGACGGCGGGAATGTCGCCGTCGCGTCGCAGTTTGCGCGCGGTGCCCGTCTGCCACACCTCAAGATCGGCGAAGTGATCGGCCTCGCGCTCTACAGCGTCTGCGAGTGCAAGGAGAAGACGCGCGCGCTCCGCGGGGAGCGTCGTGCGCCAGCCTCCAGTATCAAACGCACGTCGGGCTGCAGCGATGGCGGCGTCAACGTCGGCGGCCGAAGCGTGTGGGATCTCACCGATCGCTGCGCCCGTGGCGGGGTGGCGCAGGGTGAAGGTTCGCCCGCCGGCAGCCCCACATGAGGCGCCGTCAATCAGCATCGTTGGGGTGAACGGGGGAGTTGCCCCTGATGCGCGACTTGTCATGCGCGAAGGGTAGGCGATACGCCGCGTCGCTGGAAGTGGTGGGCGCGCTAGGATGCACCTATGCCGAGCGATCAGTCACCGAAGGGCGCCGCACCTCGACGCACTCCTACGCGCGCCGTCAGCGTAACGACCCCCGCCCCCGCAGCGATCGTGGCCCCTGCAAGTTCAGGTCTCGCCGGCAACAGCCCGTGGGCCTACGCCCCAGCCCCAGAGTCCCGCGAAATCGTCACGATTCGCCAGCGCTACGGCCTCTTCATCGACGGGAAGGAGCGCGCCCCCTCAGGCGGTGAGGTCACCATCACCTACAACCCGGCCACAGAGGAGCCCCTCGCCGAGATTGCAAAGGGAACCCCCGCCGACGCAGATCGCGCCATTGAGGCCGCCGATCGCGCCTATCGCAAGGTCTGGTCGAAGTTGCACCCACGCGAACGGGCGAAGTACCTCTACCGCATCAGCCGCATCCTGCAGGAGCGCAGCCGCGAGTTCGCCGTCACCGAAACGATGGACTCAGGGAAGCCGATCCGCGAGTCGCGTGACGTGGATGTACCTCTCGCCGCCGCGCACTTCTGGTACTACGCCGGGTGGGCCGACAAGCTGGAGTACGCCGTTCCTGGCCGCCGACCCGAGGCGCACGGCGTCGTCGGGCAGGTGATCCCGTGGAACTTCCCACTCCTCATGCTGGCGTGGAAGATCGCACCGGCACTTGCGGCTGGCAACACCGTGGTCCTGAAGCCCGCCTCAACGACGCCACTCACCGCGCTCCTCTTCGCCGATGTCTGCCGCCAGGCGGAGCTCCCAGACGGCGTCGTCAATATCATCACCGGCCCGGGGAGCACTGGCATGTCGATCGTCACCGACCCACGTGTCGCGAAGGTCGCCTTCACCGGCAGCACCTCGGTCGGCGTCACGATCGCCAAGGGGATCGCTGGACAGGGGAAGGGGCTCACCCTCGAACTCGGCGGCAAGGCGGCCAACATCGTCTTCGAAGATGCGGCGCTCGATCAGGCGGTCGAGGGCGTCGTCAACGGCATCTTCTTCAACCAGGGCGAGGTCTGCTGCGCCGGCAGTCGCCTCCTCGTGCAGGAGTCCATCGCTGAAGAGTTCCTTGCGCGGCTGCGCGACCGCATGTCGATGCTGCGCATCGGCGATCCGATGGATAAGAACACCGACGTCGGCGCGATCAACTCGAAGGCCCAGATGGAGAGCATCGGTGAGCTCGTTGCGAGCGGCGTCGCCGAGGGGGCCCAGATTTGGCAGCCGGCCTGCGACCTACCAACGCGCGGCTGGTTCTACCGCCCAACCCTCTTCACCAATGTGGCGCAAAGCCATCGCATCGCCCGCGAAGAGATCTTCGGACCCGTCTTGGCCACCATCACCTTCCGCACCGTGGATGAGGCGATTGAGAAGGCGAACAACACGGCGTACGGACTCTCCGCCGGCATCTGGACCGAGAAGGGGAGCCGCATCCTGCAGGTCGCCAGCGCCCTCAAGGCGGGCGTGGTCTGGGCGAATACCTTCAACCGCTTCGATCCAACTGCGCCGTTCGGTGGCTACAAAGAATCTGGCTACGGCCGTGAGGGCGGCATGCAGGGCTTGCACGCCTATCTGAGGAGCTCCTAGTCATGGGGAAGAAGTCGAAGCGCACTGAGAAGCTCAACCTCCCGCTGACGATTGAGTCGTCAGAGGGCTCCGAGCGTCTTGAGGTGCGCCGGACCGCCAAGCTCTACATCGGCGGCGCATTCCCACGGAGCGAATCTGGTCGAAGCCAAGAGGTTCAACTCGCAAAGGGCGGCGTCGCCAACATTGCACGCGGCTCGCGCAAGGACCTGCGTGAAGCGGTGCGCGTTGCGCGAATCGCCGCCGAGCCGTGGGCCGCACGCACTGCAATGGTGCGCGGGCAGATCCTCTATCGCGTTGCCGAACTGATGGAGGGTCGCGCCGCGCAATTCCGCGATGACCTGATCAGTCACGGCGCATCAAAGTCCGACGCGGCAGCAGAGGTCTCCGCCGCTATCGATCGCATGGTCTGGTATGCAGGCTGGCCCGACAAGCTCGCCGCTGTGCTTGGTGGCACCAATCCTGTCGCCTCATCGCACTTCGTCTTCACCCTTCCAGAGCCGACCGGCGTTATCGCCTCCATCGCCCCTGAGGCATCGCCGCTCCTCGGTCTCGTCTCGCGTCTCGGCGGCATCCTCGCTGGAGGGAACGTGGCGATTGTGTTGGCGAGCGAATCGGCGCCGCTCCCCGCCGTCACCCTGGCTGAAACACTCGCCGTGAGCGACGTTCCGGCGGGCGTGGTGAACATCATCACCGCACGCCGAGCGGAACTCTTGCCGCACCTGGTGCGTCACGCCGATATCGATGGGTTCGACCTGTGGGGCTGCCCCGACGCACTGCTCGTCGAGGCGGAGCAGGGTGCCGCCGAGCACGTCGCCCGCGTCGCGCGTCGCCCGCATGGGGTGAAGGATCGCGCGGACGCCTTTGATGGTGAGCGCGGCGAGCGCATCGACGGCATTACCGCCTTCCTCGAAATGAAGACCGTCTGGCACCCGATCGGCTCGTAGCCGACGCTCCGGCGCCTGTGCGGCGCGCCGATCAGTGCGCGCTAGTCGAGGGTGAAGTCGTCCGGATCGGCGTATGCGCCCGTCACCTCTTTTTCGAGCTGCATCAGCAGATCGTTGACGAGGCTTGATGCGCCGAAGCGGAAGCGGTCGGGGGTCAACAAGTCAGGGCCGCGCGTTTCGTGAACGACCACTAGATATTGGATCGCCTCTTTCGCTGTGCGGATACCGCCGGCGGGCTTCATGCCCACCACCTTTCCGGTGCGGTTCCAATGCTCGCGAATCGTTTCAAGCATGACGAGCGTCACCGGTAGCGTCGCCGCTGGCGTGACCTTGCCCGTTGAGGTTTTGATGAAGTCGCCGCCCGCGGCGATAGCGAGTGCAGATGCGCGTCGCACATCGTCGTAGGTACCGAGTTCGCCTGTCTCAAGGATGACCTTCAGATGCGCAGGCCCACAGGCTTCTTTTACGGCGACGATCTCGTCCCACACCTTGGCGTAATCACCGGCGAGGAATGCGCCACGGTCGATCACCATGTCAATCTCGTCGGCACCAGCGGCAACCGCGTACTTCGTCTCGGCGATCTTTAGGTCGATCCACGAGCGGCCGCTCGGAAAGGCGGTGGCGACTGCGGCAACCTTGACGCTGCTCCCCTTGAGCGCCTCTTTCGCCACGCCAACAAGGTCGGGGTAGCAGCAGAGCGCCGCGACCGAGGGCATTGAGGCATCACCAGGGAGCGGGCGCATCGCCTTGGTCGCCAGTTGGCGGATCTTCCCTGGCGTGTCTCTCCCTTCGAGGGTGGTGAGGTCGCACATGCTCAACGCCAGGCGGAGCGCCCACACCTTGGAGGACTTCTTAATGGAGCGGGTCTTTAGGGTGGCGACACGCTCCTCAATGCCAACACGGTCAACGGGGGTCGCGTCACGGAGCCAGGCCCCGAGCGCTCGCGAATCTGTCGCAACTGGTAGTGACGAGCTCATACGGAGGAGTATCCTCTCTCTCGCGGAGATGCGCACGCGGGTGCGCAGCCTGCGAGACAACGCGAGGGGAGGGGAGCCGTGGAGTTCCAGCGTGCCGATGATGCGCGTCGCCTCTTCTTTGAGATGCCGAAGCCTGAGCTGCACCTCCATCTTGATGGCTCACTGGATCCTGCCTTGGCACTCGAACTTTCGGCAACGCGCAACGTTGATGCCCCGCGGGATTGGGCAGGCATGCGCGCCGCGCTGGTCGCCCCTGAGCGTTGCGCCGATCAGGCCGATCTTCTGCGTGCATTCGACCTGCCGATCGCCCTTCTTCAAGATGCCGAGGCGCTTGATCGTGCCGCCGAACAGCTGGTGCGCGCCAAGGCGGCAGAGAACGTCGCCTACCTTGAAATGCGCTGGGGGCCACACCTCCACACCGCAAAGGGACTGACGCAGTCGCAAGTGATCGCCGCCGTTGCTGCGGGCGCGCGACGCGCAGCCGCAGAAACCGGCATTGAGGTGCGCCTCATCATCACCGCTCTCCGCTCACATTCGCTGGAAGAGAATCGCAGCCTCGCAACTGCCGCAGTCGCCGCCCAAGATCTTGGCGTCGTGGCGTTCGATCTTGCTGGCCGCGAGGCGGCCTTCCCTGACCCGCTCACATTCAAAGAGTCATTCGACATCGCGCGCAGCGGTGGACTCGCTATCACCCTCCATGCAGGGGAGTGGGGCGGCGCCGCGCAGGTGCGCCGCGCGCTTGAGGTGCAGCCCGCGCGCATCGCTCATGGTGGCGTCGCGGTTGATGACCCATCGCTCTGTGCTGAGCTCGCGGCGCGCAACGTCTCGCTCGACCTCTGCCCCACCAGCAACACCCAGGCCGCCATCGTTCCGGGCTACGGAGATTTCCCGATTGCCGAACTGCGTCGGCGCGGCGTGCCGATCACCCTCAATACCGACGACCTGGTGGTGAGCGACGTCACCCTCTCCGAGGAGTACCTCAGCGTCCACCGCCGGCTGGGGCTCCCGGTTGCAGACCTGATTGGCCTAGCGCGAACTGGTTACGATTTCGCGTTTGCCGAGCAGGGAACCAAAGTCCGTCTCAGGAACGCTCTGGAATCTTGGCTCGCGCAACGGGGTATGTAACAGAGCCGCAACCTTCTCCCGCTACCGAATTGCAATGCGTGCGCATCCCTCGCCGTTATGAGGCACAATTCCGCCACGGTCAGCGAATGGCTGGCCCGCTCGTCGCCGTGGGCGTCTGAGCAAAAGGAAATAGCGGAGGGCTACATACATATGAAGACGCGAATGTTCGCGCTCCTCACCGTTCTCGCTCTTCTCGCCGCAGCGTGCGGTGGCTCGACGGCTTCGCCGTCAGCCTCTGCCGATGCCGGGAAGGCCGATTACAAGGCATGCCTCTCGTTGGACACGGGCGGACCTGCCGACAAGAACTTCAACCAGTCAGCCTACGAGGGCCTCGAGGCACTCAAGGCTGAAGGGTTCCAGACGGCCTACACGACCGCTGTTGATGATTCGTCGTACGTGCCGAACATTCAGCAGTTGATCGACGAGGGCTGCAATAGCGTGATCGCCGTCGGCTACAACCAGGGTACCGCCCTGCAGGCAGCCGCCCTCGACGCAGCCAATGCAGACATTGCATTCGGCTGGGTAGACGCAACCTGGGCACTTGAGGATGGCACGATTCCGGCGAACTTCACCGGTATCGACTTCCAGATCGACGAGGCTTCGATGCTCGCCGCCTACTTGGCAGCTGGCATCTCGACGACTCACGTCATCGCCACCTACGGTGGAGCCCCATACCCAGGCGTAACCAAGTTCATGGATGGCTGGGTCGCCGGCGCCAAGTACTACGCCGACAAGAAGGGCGTTGCTACGTCCGTCTTGGGCTGGGATCCAGTCGCAGGCACCGGTACGTTCAACCCAAGCACCGCGCCGTTCAACGACGTGGACTTTGGTAAGACGACCGCAGAGGCCTTCATGGGCCAGAACGCTGACGTTGTGCACGCAGTTGCGGGCACCACGGGCAACGGCACCTATCAGGCAATGATGGATGCGGGCAAGTACTCGGTCGGTGTGGACCTCGACCAGTGCGTCAGCCTTCCTGAGTATTGTGGAACGCTCCTGACCTCAGCACAGAAGAACATCGGTGCTGCAGTGATCACGGCAGTGAACGACAACTACGCAGGCAAGATGGGCGGCACCAACTACATCGGTACGCTCGAGAACGGTGGCGTTCAGATCGCCACGCTCGATCGCACCGAGTCGGCTTGGACAGCCACCTTCGGTACGCTCGTAACCGCTGAGCTCAAGGCAGAGGTCGATGCCCTTAAGGCCGCGATCATTGACGGCTCGGTAAATGTCCTTGAGTGGGCAAAGAAGTAAGTACTTCTCCATCGCTTCGGCGATGAAGTAGTCGCTCTCCGCCCGGGTGCTTCGGCATCCGGGCGGAAGAGTATCTCCAGCAAAGCAGTGACAGAGTAGGGAGGGTACGCGTCGCATGAGGCTTGAGCTGCAGAAGATTACGAAGCAGTTCCCTGGCGTTCTCGCTAACGACCGCATCTCCATCTCCGTTGACAAGGGTCAGGTCCTCGGCCTTCTCGGTGAGAATGGCGCAGGGAAGACCACCCTCATGAACATCCTCTCGGGTCTCTATCGACCCGACTCCGGCAAAATTCTTATTGATGGTAAGGAGCGCATCTTCCGCGATCCTGCCCAGGCCATTGATGCTGGCATCGGCATGGTGCACCAGCACTTCATGCTCGTCCCCGTCTTCGACGTCACTGAATCCGTTGTGCTCGGCAACGAGCCAACCAAGGGCCCGCTTGGCAGCTTTGATCGAGCCACTGCGCGCGCGCAGGTCGTAGAGCTCTCAAAGAAGCACGGCCTGCATGTCGACCCAGACGCGAAGATTGAATCGCTCCCCGTTGGTGTTCGTCAGCGCGTTGAGATTTTGAAGGCGCTGTATCGCAAGAGCGACATCCTGGTCCTCGATGAGCCATCAGCCGTGCTCACTCCGCAGGAGACCGAGGAGCTCTTCGAGATTATTCGCGGTCTCGCGAGGGGGGGCACCTCGGTCATCTTCATCACCCACAAGTTGAACGAGGTGATTGCCGTTGCCGACAAGATCACCGTGCTGCGCCGCGGCGCTGTTGCAGGAGAGACCACTCCAAAGAAGGCGACCGCCGCCAAGCTCGCGGAGATGATGGTTGGGCGCGAGGTGCAGCTCACCGTCAGCCGCTCCAAATCCAAGGTTGCTGAGCCAATCCTGCAGGTGAAGGGTCTGAACGTGCTCAACGACGCGGGCGGCCTCGCCGTGAACAACGCGACCTTTGAGGTTCGGAGCGGCGAGATCCTTGCCGTTGCGGGCGTGCAAGGGAATGGCCAAACAGAGCTCGTTGAGGCCCTGACCGGCTTGCGGCTCGTTGACTCGGGCACCGTTGTCCTTGAGAAGAAGCCACTGCATGCAGGTTCGCCACGCGAGATCGCGATGGCAGGTGTTGCCCATATTCCCGAGGATCGAAATCGTGACGGCATGGTCAAGGGCATGACCATCGCGGAGAACTACATCTTGAACACGTACCACCTTCCGCAATACAGCAAGAGCGGCCTACTGAACCGCAAGGCGATCGCCGCGGCAACGGAACAGGCGGTGAAAGACTTTGACATTCGCACCCCATCAATTAGCACAGACATTGCGTCGCTCTCCGGTGGCAATCAGCAGAAGGTGATCGTCGCGCGCGAGTTCAGCCGCAATGTTCGTTTGGTCATTGCGGCACAGCCAACGCGCGGTCTGGACGTCGGCTCGATCGAATACATCCACCGCCGCATCGTGGAGCAGCGCGATGCAGGGGCTGCCGTGTTGATTGTGAGCACCGAGCTTGATGAAGTGTTGGCGCTCGGCGATCGCGTTGCCGTGATGTATGAGGGACGGATTGTCGGCATTCTCGATGCCAAGGAGGCGACGCGTGAGCGGGTCGGTCTCCTCATGGGAGGTATCACCAAGTGAACGGCTTAAAGAAATTTGGTTCAAAGATTCGCATTCCAGCACTTTCGATCTCAGTGGCGCTGCTCGTTGGCGCGATCTTCATCATCTTCACTGACATTGAAGTTCTTGGCGGTCTTCTCTCTGATCCTATTGGAGCCTTGAGCCTCGGCATTGGGCGAGCGGCAGCCTCGTACAGCGCGCTTTTCCGCGGAGCATTCGGTGATCCAGAGAATATCGGTAAGGCACTCGCCTCAAATGGCGACATCAAGCTGTGGGCGCGCGCACTGCGCCCGATCGTCGAAAGCGTAGTCGCCTCCGTGCCGCTGATCTTCGTTGGGCTTGGCGTTTCGGTGGCGTTCCGCACTGGCATTTTCAATATTGGTGGTGCTGGTCAGTACACCATGGGTGCCGTTGGCGGCACCCTCGCGGCGCTCCTTTTCGGCGCAGGCGTGACACCGGCGCCAATTGCCATTCTCCTCGTGATGATCTTTGGAGTCATTGGGGGAGCAGCCTGGGCCTTCATTCCGGGTTATCTGAAGGCACGCGTCGGCGCGAGTGAGGTGATCACGACGATCATGCTCAATTTCATCGCTGGGCAGTTCGTCTTCTTCCTCGTATCAAACTTCGAGTTCATCCAGAAGCCACCACGTATTCAGCCAGTATCGAAGGAGCTCAGCCAGTTCGTAGACCTCCCTGGGATCTTGCCGATCTCGGCCCTACGGATGGACATCAGCATCATCATCGCGCTCCTCACCGCCGTTGCGGTCAGCTGGTTCCTCTTCCGGTCCACTCGTGGATTTGAGCTTCGAGCCGCCGGCTTGAACCTTGCGGCGGCGAAGTATGCGGGCATTGGCGCAGGCACCTCGATCATCACCGCAATGCTGATCTCTGGAGCAATTTCCGGTCTCGGTGGTGCGCTTGTGGCCGTCGGCACGATCAAGCAGCTCTCGCCTGGTATCGCTGGAAGCGTTGGCTTCACTGCGATCGCCATTGCTCTCGTTGGTGGTACGCGGCCGAGCGGCGTAGTTGCGACTGCGCTCGTGTTCGGCCTTCTGCAGCACGGCGGTAGCCTGATGCAGGTGGAGACAAGCATCCCAATTGAGATGCTCCTCTTTATTCAGGCGCTCGTCATCGCCTTCATCGCAGCTCCTGAGCTGACGCTTGGCATCTTGAAGAACCCGTTCCGCCGACGCCCACGTTCGGTGGCCAAGTGAGTACGCAGGGAGGCAGCGTGAGGAAGAAGAAGCCGGTTGCAGCGGCGCGCGCGAAGACCACCACGGCTGCCCCAGCAAAGCGCTCAACATCTGTGGGAGATGGTGCGGATGCACAACAGCAACTCATCGCCTCACGCGTCCGTGCGGGGCTCTTCGCACTCTTCACACTCCTCTCCCTTGCCATTACATCTGGCTCAGTGGGAGTTGAGGGGAAGTTCGCATTCTGGGTAGACAAGGTCGGCGGTACAGATGTCGCTTTCTCAGTGCCGGTGGTTCTGCTCTGGGCTGCCGTCACGGTCGGTTTTGGCGCGATGGCTGCGCTGCAGCTTGTGCGCGGCGCCTCATTCAGGTGGCGACTTGCGATCGGCCTCGTCTCGCCTGTCTTGGTCTTTGCCCTTCTGGCGCGCCTCCTTGACGGCACGACCGCGAATCTGACCGTCTTCTTCACCAGCACGTTGCTGTACACCGTCCCCGTCGGGATCGGCGCGCTTGCCGGCATCATTGCGGAGCGCAGTGGGTTCCTGAATATTGCCGTTGAGGGGAAGCTTCTCTTCGGCGCGATGATTGGGTCGATTGCCTCGAGCATCACGGGCATCGCCATCGCAGGGCCTATTGCGGGCGCGATCTTTGGCGCGCTGGTCAGCCTCTTCCTCGCCTGGCTCGGTATTCGCTACAAGGTCGATCAAATCATTGCTGGCACAGTCATCAACATCGGCGCGCTGGGTGTGACCACCTTTGCGTACCTGCGCATTCTTCAGCCGTATAGCGAATTCAACCGGCCGATTGGCATCACGCCGATTCAGATCCCGTTCCTCTCGGACATCCCTGTGATCGGGCCGATCCTCTTCTCGCTGAGCCCTTACTTTTACATCGCTGTAGGGCTCGTGCTTTTCTTCACCTACATGATCTACCGCACCCGTTGGGGGCTGCGTTTGCGAGCGGCAGGCGAGCAGCCGAACGCTGCGGGGACAGTTGGAATTGACGTCGTCAAGTTGCGCTACCGCGCAATGTTGGTCGCTGGCCTCCTTGCAGGCTTCGCCGGCAGCTACATCGCGCTGAGCGGAACAGGCGGCTTCGGCGTCAACACCAGCGCCGGCAAAGGCTTCATTGCGCTTGCCGCGGTGATCTTTGGGGCATGGAATCCCGTCTACGCATTCGGAGCGGCACTAATTTTCGGCATGACGAGTGCGGCAACGACGCTCTTGTCGGGGCTCGGCGTTTCGCTACCGCCACAGATCCTGCTTTCGATGCCGTACATCGTTACGATCATCGTGGTGGCTGGCCTTATTGGTCGAGTGCGCGCACCAGCATCGGCTGGGCGTCCGTACGACCAGGGATAGGGCGCGAGCACTGTGAGCAACCCGTCGGTGCTCGGTTGGCCGACGTTTCATCACGCGAAGCTCACGCCACGCACGGCACCATTTGGCACCGTCGCCAAGCCACTGCCGCTCATCATCGATAGCGATCCTGGGCTTGATGACGCGTTAGCGATTGCGTGCGCGGTGGTGCGACCAGAGATCAATCTCCTTGCGGTGACAAGCGTTGGCGGCAACGCCGACGTGCACCATTGCACCGAGAATGCCCTGCGCCTGCTTCATCTCTACGGCGCAGATGGCGTGCCGGTTGCAGAGGGTGCGGTCGGACCACTTGCTGGGCCACTCGAACGCGCCACTGAGGTGCACGGTGAGGGTGGTCTTGGCAACACCAAGCTGCCGAAGGCACCGCGCACAGCCGAACCAGAAGGTGCCGTAGCGCTGATGGCTCGCATTCTGGAGGCATCTCCTGAGCCGGTTGCGATTGCCCCGGTAGGGCCGCTGACCAACATTGCCCTGCTGATCCGTTCGTACCCACATCTTGCCCCCAAGATTTCGCACATCTGCCTGATGGGCGGATCGGTCGGCGAGGGGAACTCATCAGCTTCGGCGGAGTTCAACATCTACGCCGATCCAACCGCCGCCGAGATCGTCTTCAACAGCGGCCTGCCGATCACCATGATTGGCCTTGATGTGACGCACCATGCGATCCTGGATCGGACCATCCTCGATCGTCTCACCGCCCTGCCGGGCACATCGGCAAAGGTTGCTGCGGAACTGCTGAAGTTCTCGTTTGACCGCTCCGCAGCATGGGGCCAGGGCGAGAAGATGGCCATTCACGATGCCGTCGCCGTGCTGCATTTTGCGATTCCGGATCTTGTGGGCGTCTCGCGCTATCACGTGGTCGTAGACGCCACACAGGGGCCGGCACGCGGTCGCACGATCGGCGATGCGAACCCATACCGACTGAAGCGCGACAAGATCGAGCCGAATTGCGACGTGGGGCTCACGATTGATAGCAAGAGATTCGCCGACGAAATGGTTGATATCTACTCGAAGCTCCCATGAGCGAGCCGAAGCCTAATCCGCTCCCGCTCTCGACGCCCTTTCCGCCCTCCCCACGCCGCGCACCACTCGGCACCGTTGCCAAGCCACTCCCGATCATCATTGACTGCGACCCAGGCCACGATGATGCGATGGCGCTCGCCGTTGCATTCGCCCGCCCGGAGCTGAAGGTGCTCGGCGTTACCGCCGTGGCCGGCAACGCATCACTGCCGAAGACCTACGAAAATCTGCGCCGCACCCTGGCCCTGCTTGGCGCAAATGGGGTGCGTGTTGCTGCTGGCGCCGATGTACCACTCGTCCGACCGCTGTGGGTTGCGCCATACGTGCACGGTGACTCGGGACTCGACGGCGCAGAGCTTCCAGAGCCAACGGGCCTTGAGCACGCCGCGGGCGCGGTCGACCTGATTGCAACGCTTCTTCGCGAGGCGAGCGAGCCGGTGACACTGGTGCCGCTCGGCCCACTGACGAACATCGCCATCCTGCTGCGGGATCACCCCGAGCTGAAGGCCAAGATCGCCCACATCTGCTGGATGGGCGGTGCGATCGCCGAGGGGAATGTGACCGCATCAGCGGAGTTCAATTCGTACGTCGATCCTGATGCTGCGGCGATCGTATTTGCCGCAGGGATCCCGATCACCATGGTCTGCCTCGATGCCACGCACCGTGCCCTGACAGGCGAAGCGGCGATGAAGCGCCTCGATGCGGCGGGAACGCTGCCAGCGAAGATCTTCGCCGACCTGCTGCGCTTCTACGCCATCTTCCACAAGGACCGCTACGACTGGCCAGCCTCTGCCGTGCACGACGCGGTTGCCGTGGCGCACCTTGCGGTGCCGAACCTGCTGGCCCTGGTGCATGCCGCCGTTGACGTTGAGCTTGGCGACCTTGCACGGGGTCGAACGATTACTGATTGGTATGGCGATCGCCTGAAGCAGCGCGGACGCACCCCTGATGTGGATGTGGCTGTTGGTGTGGATGCCGACGCGTTTGACCGCGTCCTCGTCGACGCGATCCTCTCCTTCAAGTAGCGCTAGAGCCGGTCGCGGAGCTCCGCGAGTAGGCCAGGGATCGCCGCCGAAATCTCCACGGCGGCACGTTCATATTCTGCTGGTGGGTAGCCCCACGGGTCGTCGAGATCGCGCCCAGTTGCAGTTGGATCAAAGTCCCTGAGCAGACGGATCTCTGGTTGTGTGTCTGCCATGCGGATGATGGCGCGCCCGTTGCGAAGATTGGCCTGATCGGCGGCGAGCACTAGGTCGAGGGTCGCTGCCATGGTTGGGGTAAAGAGGCGCGCCTGGTGAGTGCATCGCAGGCCCCGTGCGCTCAGAATGGTGGCGCTGTTGGTATGCATCCCCTCGCCAGCATGCTCGTCAGAGGTCCCGGCACTAGAGACCACCACGTGCCCAGCGAGGAGCGGGTCGGCTTTGATCGCCGCCTCAATGAGGACCTCGGCGAGCGGGGAGCGGCAGATGTTGCCGTGGCAGAGGACGAGGACTTGAAGCATCCTCGGAGCCTAGCGGATCACCTCTGGGGCGTGCTCAAGGCTCGTGGTGCGTGAGGGAGCCCCGTTCGGTATCCTATGCGGAGGCACGGCGGGGTAGCTCACCGGTAGAGCAGGGGATTCATAAGCCCTTGGTAGCAGGTTCGATTCCTGCCCTCGCTACCATGCACCTTTGGGGAAGACGGAGAACGGAGGGAACCTAATGATTCCAAAGGCTCTGCGAAACGGTGCAGTCATGCTGATCCTGCTCCTGGGCACGGTCGTGCTCCTGGGTAGCGTCCTCCTCACCCCTGTGCCAGCCGCCACAAAGGACTACTCGGCATTCCTGGCTGAAGTCCGTGGGGGCAGCGTCGCCTCCGTTGTGCAGCAGGAGCAGATCCTGACCATCACCAAGACCGGCACCCCTCCAGAGACCTACGAGGTGCAGGTCCCCACGCAGTTGACCGACGTCTACAACGATGTCCGCGCCGCAGCCATCGCTGGCGGCCGCAACCCCGACAGCGTGACGTTCGGCGCGAAGAAGCCCGACGACTCCGGCCAGCTCTTTAGCCTGCTGATCAGCGCCCTGCTACCGGTCCTCCTGATCGGCGGCCTCTTCCTCTTCATGATGCGCAGCGCGCAAGGGCAGAACAACCAGGCGATGAGTTTCGGTAAGAGCAAGGCGAAGATGTTCATTGCGAACAAGACCCCCGTCACCTTTGCCGACGTCGCTGGCGTCGAGGAGGCGAAGGTTGAGCTGGAAGAGGTCGTGGAGTTCTTGAAGTTCCCTGAGCGCTTTGAAGCGCTCGGCGCAAAGATTCCAAAGGGCGTCCTCCTGATCGGCTCACCAGGCACCGGTAAGACCCTGCTCGCCCGCGCCGTTGCCGGCGAGGCTGGCGTGCCGTTCTTCAGCATCTCTGGCTCCGAATTCGTTGAGATGTTTGTTGGCGTTGGCGCTTCACGCGTGCGCGACCTCTTCGATCAGGCGAAGCGCAACTCGCCGTGCATCGTCTTCATCGACGAGATTGATGCCGTCGGTCGACAGCGCGGCGCCGGGCTCGGCGGCTCACACGACGAGCGCGAGCAGACGCTGAACCAGATCCTGGTGGAGATGGACGGCTTCGAGACGGGTACCAACGTGATCATCATCGCCGCAACGAACCGTCCTGACGTGCTTGACCCGGCGCTCCTGCGCCCAGGCCGCTTCGATCGACAGGTGATCCTTGATCGCCCAGACCTGAAGGGCCGTATTGCAATCTTGAAGGTGCACGTGAAGGGGAAGCCGCTCGACAAGACGGTCAACCTCGAAGAGATCGCACGCCGCTCGCCGGGATTCTCGGGAGCTGATCTTGCCAACCTCATGAACGAAGCTGCAATTTTGGCCGCACGTCGCAGCAAGCGAACGATTGGTATGGACGAGTTCGCCGAAGCGCTTGATCGCGTGATGGCTGGACCGCAGCGCAAGAGCCGTCTCATCACCGATGCAGAGAAGCAGATCATCGCTTACCACGAGGGTGGTCACGCGGTGGTCGGGCGCATCCTCGAGAAGTGCGATCCGGTCAGCAAGGTGACGGTGATCAGCCGCGGCATGGCGCTCGGCTACACCATGAACCTGCCGACCGAAGACCGCTACCTGCAGAGCAAGAGCGAGTTTGAAGACAAGATCGCCGCGATGCTCGGTGGCAACGTTGCGGAGCAGCTCGTCTTCGGTGATACGACGACCGGTGCATCGAACGACATTGAGAAGGCAACTGATCTTGCACGCAAGATGGTGACGCGCTTCGGCATGTCCGAGAAGCTCGGTACCGTCACGCTCGGCCGACAGGACGAGATGATCTTCCTCGGTCGCGAAATGTCGGAGCAGAAGAACTACTCCGAGTCTGTTGCAAAGCAGATTGACGAAGAGGTCCGCGCGATCATTGATCGTGGTGCTGAGCGTGCGCGCGACGTGCTGACGAAGCACCGAGATCGACTGGATGCCCTTGCGGCGAAGCTCATTGCTGAAGAGACGGTTGAGGGCGAGGCCTTCGAGACGCTCTTCGCTGACCTCCCTTCAAAGCCTGCTGCATATGCGGGCCTCCTTGATCGGCTACGAGCCGCGGGAGTTTCGATTCCAACCGCGAGCGTCGAGCCGAAGAGCGAACCGGTCGTAAAGCCAGGTCCTGGCGGCGCGGCGGCGGGGCAGCCAGCCTGATGGCCTACGCCCCAACGCTCGCCTGGAAGGGGCTTGAGGGGCCAGAGGAGGCGCATCTCGTTGCAACGGCCACCGAGCGGATGGCGAAGTACGCAGAGTTCTTGAAGATCCCGAGCGTCTCCGCCCTCCCTGAGAACGCCGCTGATTGCCGCGCAGCTGCAGAGTGGCTGGCCGCTGAGCTCCGTCGCATCGGTGCAGAGCGCGTTGAGGTGAGCGAGACGGGTGGCCATCCAATCGTTGTTGCCGAGAAGATCGTCAATAGCTCGCTACCGACCGTGGTGATCTACGGCCACTACGACGTGCAGCCGGGAGACCCGCTCGATCTCTGGAAGACCAGCCCGTTTGAGCCGATCGTTCGCGACGGCCGCATGCTCGGTCGCGGCTCCGCCGACGATAAGGGCCAGATCGTGATCCACCTCAGCGCACTCGAGGCGCTCGTCACCACGCGCGGCACTCTGCCAGTGAACGTGAAGTACATCTTCGAGGGCGAAGAGGAGTCGAGCTCCGTGAACCTCGAGGCGTGGATGGCGGCGAACCCAGACCGCTGCAGCGGCGACGCCGTGATCATCAGCGACTCCGGCTTCTTTGATGGCAATCGCCCCGCACTGACGGTTGGGCTCCGCGGCATCACCTATCTACAGGTCAATGTGCGCGCCTCCGATGTAGACCTGCACTCGGGGAGTTACGGCGGCTCCGTCGTCAATCCCGCCAATGCACTCGCCGCCATGATCGCCTCGCTGCATGACGCGAACGGCCACATCACCGTTCCCGGCTTCTACGACGATGTCGTTGCGCTCACACCAGCCGATCGCGCCGCATTCGCCGCCCTGCCATTCGATGAGCCCGGCTATCTTGCTGGGATCGGGGCCACCGCCACGGCGGGGGAGAGCGGCTACTCCACGGTTGAGCGACGTGGTGGGCGTCCAACACTCGACGTGAACGGCATCTGGGGCGGCTTCATGGGTGATGGCTCAAAGACGATCATCCCAGCGCATGCACACGCCAAGATCTCGTGCCGCTTGGTCACCGCACAAGATCCTCAGAAGATCAGTCGGCAGCTTGAGGCGGCGCTGCGCGCTGCCGCCCCTGCCGGGCTGCAGGTCGAGGTGCAGAACCTCGGTAACGGCGATGCCTTCCTCACCCCGCTTGGCGATCCCTACCTCAACGCAGCGGCGGGAGCCCTTGAGGCTACCTTTGGCGTGCCGCCGCTCTACATCCGCGAAGGTGGCTCCATTCCGATCGCCGCACTCTTCCAGAAGGAGCTCGGCCTGCCAGTGGTCTTGCTCGGCTTCACGCCACCAGACGACAATGCGCACGCGCCGAATGAGTCGATGGACCTCGGCAACTTTGAGGGCGGCATCCGCGCCGTCATTCGCGCACTCGACGCTATCGCCACCGTTGGCTGACCGCCTGTGAAGGTAGCGCTGCTCGGCCTCGGCCTCATCGGCGGCTCCATCGCGCGAGCACTGCGTGAAGATCCCGCTGGGGTTGGCCCCCTTGATGAGAGTGGCCTGGAGATTGCCGCATGGACACCAACGCAGACGGGCCCGCGAGAGGCGCTGGCGGCGGGAGTCATTGACACCGTTGGTCGCTCGATCGCCGAAACGGTTGATGGTGCAGCGCTCGTGGTTCTCTGCGCACCACCAATCGCCATGACCGCAATTCTCGACGAGCTGGTGATCTGTCGCCGCTCTGGTCGCCTCGCTGATGGGGCGATCGTGACCGACGTTGCCTCAACGAAGGTGTGGATCGCGCGAGAGGCGGCGGCGCGCAACATTCGCTTCTGCGGGGGCCATCCGATGGCGGGGAGCCACGAGACTGGTTTCGCCGCGGCAGATGCCAATCTCTTCCTTGGTCGCCCTTGGGTGATTGTTCCCGGCTCCAATGGTGGTGGCGCGGCCGCACTCGTCGAGCGACTCGCAACCAGCTGCGGTGCGCGTCCAGTGATCCTTGAGGCGGAGCTGCACGACGCCGCCACCGCCGCGGTCAGCCACCTCCCACTCCTCCTGGCTGCAGCACTCGTGGAGACCGTGGCACTCGGTGAGGCTGCCGATGCCCCTGACGGCTGGAAGATCTCGCACCTGCTCGCCGGTACCGGTTGGCTCTCCGCCACGCGGCTTGCACGTGGCTCTGAGGCGATGGGCGCCGACATCTTGGCGACGAACGCACGCGAGGTTCGCCGCCAGCTGAAGAGGCTACGACTCGTCTTGGAGCAGTGGGATGCGCGCTTGGCCGCCGCAGAGAACGACCCAATTATCGGTCGCACGGACCTGGAGGGGCGCCTCGCCGCTGCGCGCGCGGTGCTCACGGAGAGCGAGTGAGCGTTGATCCGTTGGCAACGGGCGCCGACGAGGAGATCGTTGGCATCCCTCGCGACCTTGCGCTCCCTGCAGGCGCCTGGACTGGGATCCGCGCCTTTAGCAGCTCGGAGGAGGGGGAGCGTGAGATCACACGCCTCGACGGTTTAGCCCAGGCGCGTCCGCGGCGCGAGCTCGAGTCGGATCCCTCCTGGAAGCAGCCGATCCCCTATGCGGTGGCCCTTTATCGCCCCGAGGGGACCCCTGCGGGCGACGTGCAGCTCTTCTGGATGGATCGCCTTGCTGGTGGCAGTGACAAGCGACTGCACGGTCGCGCCTCGTTCGGCGTGGGTGGCCACATCTCGCCCAGCGATGGCGGCATTCGTGCCGCACTCGCTCGAGAGTGGGTCGAGGAGGTTGCCACGTCAACCCTCCCGCACTTCACGCCGCTCGGGTTGCTGAACGACGATGGTGACGATGTTGGTCGTGTGCACCTTGGCGTAGTCTTCATTGCCACGCTGACCACGCCCGCTATTCACATTCGTGAGACGCATAAGCTTGCAGGTTCTCTCGTGCCGGTGAGCGAGGCACTCCGCCGCAGGGACGAACTTGAGGGATGGTCGGCGCGCCTGATTGACACGATCGCAAAGGTTGCAGCAAGCCTCTAGACCTCGCTACGTGAGCGGTATGTTGCCGCTGTGATCTTCTCTCCATGCCAACCTCAGTCGCCTCTACCGCGCTCGTTGGCATTGAGGGGGTTCCCGTTGAGGTCGAGGTTGACGTTGCCCCTGGTATCCCTGCGACACGAATCGTGGGACTCCCCGATACCGCTGTAGGGGAGGCGCGCGAGCGAATACGCTCCGCCATCCGTGCGGCCGGTTACACCTGGCCCGCTCGTCGTATCACCATCAATCTCGCACCAGCCGATCTACGCAAGAGTGGTGGCTCGTTTGATCTCGCCATCGCGATCGGCATCCTGCTCGCGAGCGGCCAGATTCGTCATCGTGGCGAAGGGACGCTGGCGGCGATCGGTGAGCTAGCGCTCGACGGCAGAGTGCGCAACGTTCCCGGTGCGCTGCCACTCGCCCTGCCACTCCTATCAGCTGGGCATCGCGTGCTACTACCGGCGAGCGTGGCGACGCTGCTGGGGCCGTGCCGCGGCGAGGCGATTCCCGTTGCAACGCTCGCGGATGCTGCATCGGCGGTCGACGGCAGAGTCGCAGGCTCTCCACCCTTGCCAGAGATCGCATCAATGCCACCACCGAGCGAAGAGGTAGCGTGCGAGCTCGCAAGCATTCGCGGTCAACCGATTGCATCGCGTGCAGTCTTGATTGCAGCATGCGGTCGTTTTCCGATTCTGCTTGAGGGACCGCCAGGTGTGGGTAAGTCGATGCTTGCTCGGGCACTGCATGAGATCCTTCCAGACCTTGCTGTGGAGGAGCGCAGTGAGGTTGCATCCATCGCCTCTGCAGGTGGCCACGCCGCAGGGCTCTCCTTGAGACCGCCGTTACGGGCACCGCATCACGACATAACGGTGGCGGGGCTTATCGGCGGAGGCCCGCGCATGACTCCGGGCGAGCTGACGTGGGCACATCGTGGACTCCTGCTGCTCGATGAGATCGGCGAATTCCGGCGCGACGCGCTTGAGGCGTTGCGCGAACCACTTGAGCGGGGGAGTGTTGACTTAGTTCGAGCGGGGCGCGCGGTGCGCTTCCCTGCGGATGCGATCGTGGCGGCCACGGGGAATCCCTGCGGCTGCGGCGAGTTGGAGTATCCGAGTGGCACCTGTCGCTGTCTCCCTAGCGCGCGACGGCGAGGGAGCCTCTCGCTCTCCGCACCGATTCGTGATCGATTCCCGCTACGCGTGCGGCTTGCTCGACCGAGCACGCCTCTTGCTGCGCTCCCGCGCGGCGAACTCACCACGCTGGCGGCTCGCGAGCGTGCAACATCGGTCCGCGCTGCCCTACTGCAACGAACCGACGGCGCCGGCGTCATGACCCCTGCGACGCGCCGCACCGTTGAGGGTCTCGGCGTACGCGCATGGAGTCAGATTGAGCGGATCGCAATGGTGGTGGCCCTCCTTGATGGCCGTGAGGTTGTTGGCGACGCTGATGTGGCGGAGGCGATCCACCTGCACGGCGATCACTGGTGAGCGCCGTGATGTTGAACCCAGGCGATCCACGGATCCCTGAACGGCGCAGTGAGCCACTCGGGCTCGCCCCCGATGCAGATCGACGGCGCCCACTCTGGGCACAGGGGCGGGTGGAGGTGCTGGGGAGGCCATCCATCGGGATCGTCGGCACGCGACGCCCCTCGCCCCACGGCATATCGGCCGCTCGGCGCATCGCCTTTGAGGTTGCGCGATCGGGGTGGTGCGTCGTCTCAGGGCTCGCCCTGGGGATCGATGAGGTGGCCCATTTGGCAGCCGTAGAGGCGGGAGGGGCGACGATCGCCGTACTTCCTAGTCCCGCCCCGCTCGGGCTGCGCTACGGAGCGCGGCGCCTTGCTGAGCAGATCCAGCAGGCGGGCCTCCTTCTCTCTGATCGACCGGTCGGCACTCCGCCCGCCGCCTGGAGCTTTGCCGCCCGTAACCACCTCCTGGCGGCCCTCTGCGACGGGCTCATCGTCGTTGAGGCACCTGAGGGCTCTGGGGCGCTGATTACCGCTGAATCGGCGGCAGGGCTTGGGCTCCCGATCGCCATCGTCAGCGCCCCTTACGGTGCAGCGACAGCGGAGGGGGGCCTGCGCTGGCTGCAACGGGCACAAGAGTTGTCTTTGCGTCTCACAGAGGAGCGCTCGCCCGTGCTCATTTCGGGGGAGGCCGACCTCCACGCGTGGCTTACTGTCTGTGCGTTGTCCTTGCGCGGTCATTTCACCGAGCCTCCGGAGGTGGCCTCCGCAGCAACGAGCGCCGTCAGGGGTGAGGCCTCCGGTTTGCAGCGTGAAATCCTCCAGAGAGTCGATGCAGCTGGTGCTGAGGGGGTCGTAGAGGGCGATCTAAGCGACCTCTCGCCGGAGTTGCCAGGGGCACTCGTGGCCGCCCTGACCCTCTTGAGTCTGCGCGGGCTGATAGAGCAGCGCGGTGGCCGTTGGCGGCGCGTTCTGGGGGCGGTGCTACGCTCTCGCCCATGACGAAGGCAGCCACCAACCTCGTGATCGTCGAGTCGCCGGCCAAGGCCCAGACGATTGAGCGGTACCTCGGCCCCGATTACACCGTGCTCGCCTCCTATGGGCACATTCGGGATCTCCCCCAGAAGACGAAGAAGGGGAGCATGGCGGTGGACGTGGAGAACGGCTTCACCCCGGTCTACGAGATTATTGAAGATAAGCAGAAGCGCCTCGATGACATCGCTCGTGCCGCAAAGAAGGCAACCTCCGTCTGGTTGGCAACCGACCTTGACCGTGAGGGGGAGGCGATTGCCTGGCATGTGGCGGAGGCCCTCGGTATCCCCGAGGCTGACCGACGCCGGGTTACCTTCAGCGAGATCACCAAGGGGGCCATCCTCGAGGCGTTTGCCCACCCCCGCGCGATCAACCTGGATCTTGTTAACGCTCAGCAGGCGCGCCGCATCCTCGATCGCCTTGTCGGCTATCGCCTTTCGCCGCTCCTCTCGCGACTCGTCAAGCCGAAGCTCTCGGCGGGGCGAGTGCAGTCGGTGGCACTCCGCCTCGTTGTGGAGCGCGAGCGCGTCATCCGCGCCTTTATCCCGCGTCATTACACCACCGTTGAAATTGGGATTCGCCCAGCCACCGCGAGTGACCTAATCGTCCCCGCCACCCTCATCGGCGAGAAGGGGGAGATCCTTGAGCTCGATCCAGAGGCAGCAGCAGCAGCGGTCGCTCGACTCGAGGGTGCCGACGCGGTCGTCGTGGATCGCAGTGAGGGGACGCGCAAGCAGCGCCCCGTTCCGCCATTCACCACATCGACACTGCAGCAGGAGGCGGGTCGCAAGCACGGCTTCCGCTCGCGCGTCACGATGCAGCTCGCCCAGAAGCTCTACGAGGGTGTGGAGATCGGCGGCGAGCGCACCGGCCTGATCACCTATATGCGCACCGATTCGCCAACGCTGAGCCAGCAGGCTATCAGTGACGCCTCGGCGGTGATCCGTGAACGATTCGGCCCAGAGATGATTGTTGAGGGTGGCCGCCAGTACGCCTCGAAGTCAAAGAACGCACAAGAGGCCCACGAAGCGATTCGCCCAACCAATCTCGCCCTCACCCCCGAACTCGCCGCGCCATACATTGACGAACGCGAACTGAAGGTCTACACGCTGATCTGGCGCCGCACGATTGCGTCGCAGATGCCCGACAAGCTCTCCGCCTCGACGACGTTGATTTGGAGCGCGGGGAGTGATCGCCTGAAGACTGTTGCGACGCGAACACTCGAGCCAGGCTTCACCGCGGTCTATCTCGAGGGTCGCGATGACGAAGACGAAGATGCTGAGGCGAAGGTCCCCGATCTGCCAGAGGGTTCGAAGGGGAGCGTTGCAACCGTGGAAGGTGTGGCGCATGCCACAAAGTCCGAGCCACGCTTTACCGAGCCGACGCTCGTCAAGGAGCTCGAGAAGTACGGCATTGGCCGACCATCTACCTACGCCGCCATCATCGAGCGCATTCAAGAGCGGGAATATGTCGACCGCGACAAAGATAATCGCCTTCGCGCCACGCGCCTCGGCGAAACGGTATGCGACCTACTCACGACGCACTTCACCGCCTTCGTTGACCTCGGCTTCACCGCCGGCATGGAAGAGGAGCTTGATGCTGTGGCAGCGGGGCGCGCGAATTGGCGCGATGTCTTGCAGAAGTTCTGGAGCACCTTCGACCCACTCGTTCTTGAGAAGGCGCAGTCAATCGGTGCTGGAGAGTTCCGTAACCGCGCCAGCGAAGAGAAGTGCTCAGAGGGGCATCCGATGGAGGAGCGCCTCGGGCGATTCGGTTGGTATCTCGCCTGCACCCTCTACCCAGAGCATGCCGAGCGCAAGTCGCTCTCCAAGGTCATTGGCGACGACACGCCGTCAGGCGACACGCCAACCCTTGAGGGTGCGGGCCTCCCGTGTCCAATGTGCGGTGCTGAACATGGCGGCAAGATGGCGCAGCGACGGAGCCGCTTCGGCTGGTTCCTCGGCTGCGATCGGTATCCAGAGTGCAAATACATTCCGAAGGCCGAGGTTCCCGCAGAGTTCAAGCTGGAGTTTGACGCGCTCTGCCCGGTCTGTGGCACCGAGCACGGCGGCAAGCTCGGCCCGAAGAAGAACAACAAGCGCGGCACCTACTTCTATTCCTGCAACCGCTACCCTGACTGCAAGACGATTCGACCGCGCCCTTCGGGTGCGACACATGCCGAGTGCGGCGCCGTGATCGGTAAAGACGATGAGGGCGGCATCTGCACCAAGTGTGGCGCGCGCGTGACGCTGCCAGAGGTGGTTGCCGTTGGATCGGTGATTGCGGGCGGTGAGCCTGACCCGCTCGCCTGGGTGCCGAAGCGCCCACGACGCGGTGCAGCAGCCTCAGCCGAGAGTGGCGCGAAGGCTGCTTCAAAGAGCAAGGCGAAGCCGAAGGCCAAGCCAAAGGCGAAGGCGAAGAGCAAGGCGAAGCCGAAGGCCAAGGCCAAGGCGAAGAGCAAGGATCCCGCGGCGGAGCCCGTCGCTGTTGAGCCGGTCGCAGAGGCGCCGGCTGAACTGGTGGAAACGGCCTAATGAGTCGGGGCCGCGAATCGGCTCCCGTGGCGCAGCTCTCTTCTGCTGCGACTGACCCGCGAATTGCTCCGTTCATCATGCACCTGCGCGCACGCGCGCTCTCCGCTGCAACAGAACGTTCGTACCGCACGGCGGTAGAGCGGCTCACCGCCTGGTACGACGACGAGGGGATCGATTGGCGCACGCCAAGTCGCGCTGACCTGCGTCGCTACATCGCGCTCCTCAGTAAAGATGGTGAGCGCTCCACCGTGCAGCAGCGGCTCGCCGCTCTTGGCACCTTCTACCGATTCTGGGTGCGGCAGGGGAGTGTGGCGAAGGATCCGCTGCATGCGCTCGCCCGACCGAAGCGTGAGAAGCGGCTCCCCGATGTCTTGTCACAAGCGCAGGTCGAGCAGCTCATCGCGCAGGCCGCGATTGGCACCTCAGCTGCGCTGGCCCTGCGCGATACCGCACTCATTGAGTTGCTCTACGGCGCCGGACTTCGCATTGCTGAAGTGGTTGCGATCAGCGTGAGCGACCTGCAGCTCGGCCGTGGCGAGGTGAAGGTGACCGGGAAGGGCGACAAGCAGCGCGTCGCACTCTTCGGCGCACCATGTCGCCGCGCGCTTGAGTCGTATCTGTCGGATGGTCGCCCGGCACTCGCTGATCTCGCTGCGACCAAAGTTTCTGCACTCTTCTTGAATCGCAACGGCGGAGCACTCGGCGAGCGTGGTGCCCGTGCACGACTCAACGACATCGCACGTGCCGCCGGCCTCCCAGAAGCGTTTCATCCTCATACGCTGCGCCACTCATTTGCAACGCATCTCCTCGACGGCGGTGCAGACCTGCGCGTCGTGCAGGAGCTACTCGGACACGAGAGCCTTGGAACGACGCAGGTGTACACCCATGTTTCAACGACACGGCTACGCGGGCTCTACAAATCGGCGCACCCGCGCGCACGACGCACAGGGGCGAAGCCATGAAGCGGCGCACTGTTGCACCAGTGATTCGGTCAAGCACCGCGCGCAACAGCTCAGTTCTCGCCGCCGGTGCACTCGCGTCGCGCATTGCGGGTTGGGCGCGCATCACCGTGCTCATTGCCGTGTTCGGAGCGAGCGGAACACTTGACCCATTCCTCGCCGCATTCCGAATTCCCGACATCGTGTTTGCGTTGGTTGCTGCTGGCTCAATCGCAACCGTGCTCGTGCCGCAGTTGAGTTCGCTCCTTGAGCAGGGAGAACAGCGACGCGCGCAACGCCTCCTCGGTTCGGTCTTTATTGCCATGCTCTCGCTCCTCGGCCTCTTCTCACTGGTGGTGGTGTTCGGTGCGAACGCGTTGAGCGGTCTCCTGGCGGGTGGACTTCCGAGCGCACAGCAGCGCGAGGTGGCAGATCTCAGCGTCATCCTGCTCGTGGCCACGATCGCGCTTGCGCTCTCAGCGATTTGTACCAGTGCCGCCGCAGCGCGTTCGCGATTCGGCGTCACTGCCATCACTGGCCTCATGTACAGCGCAGGCACCATCGCAGGTGCGCTGATTGGAGGCCGAGAGTCTGGCGGCTATGGCCCAGCAATCGGTACCGCCGCTGGTGCGATCGCCGTGTTGCTCATTGCCGCAACCGTGCTCGTTCGAAGCAGTTTGCGTCCGGCACGACCTAACTTCCGTGACCCGCTCCTCCGCGAAGCGCTGCGCTCACTCCTGCCTCGCGTTGGTTCGGTAGTGCTGGTTCAGCTGTTGCTCGCGTATCTCATTGCACTCGCTGGGAGCACGGGGCCAGGTGCGATCACCATCTGGTCCTACGCATTTACCCTCTTGCAAGTGCCACTCGCCCTGGTGACCTCTTCGATCGGCATCGCCATTCTTCCAAAGGTGGCAGCGCAGGCGGCACGCGGCAATCTCGCGGCGGTGCGTACGCTGGCAACGTCAAGCATCGGCGCTGTGATCTGGATGATGGCTCCCATCGCCACACTGGGCGCACTCTTCTCGTACGACGCAGTGCGGCTCGTGGTTGGTGGGAACATTGATGATCTCTCCGCGGTCTCGACGGCAGATCTACTTCGACTCCTTCTCCTTGGCCTCGTTGCACATGGTGTGATTTCGGTCGTCGTTCGCCTCTTTTACGGGCTGCGCGATACGGTACGACCCACCCTTGCCGAGATTGGTGGAAACCTCGTGATCTTCATGCTCGCGACCCTCTGGGTTCCGTTCGCGGGAGTGACGGGCATTGCAGTTTCGCTACCGCTCGGCACCTGGATCGAGGCGGCCGTCTTGCTCACCCTGCTCATTGCACACAAGCAGGTGCTGAACGCCGCGACGGTCGTTGGCACCACCCTGTTTGCGCTCCTTGCGGCGCTCCTCTCCGCTGGACTCGCCGCTGCGATCACGCTGCCACTCCTTGAAGGGGCACGCCTGTCGGGTGTGGTGCCAGGTGCGGCAGTCGCAGCCCTCGGCACGACCGTTGGGCTTGCCACATATGTTCTTCTCACGATTCTGGCGCGCCGACGAGAGGCGCTCCCGCTACTCCGCCGCATCGCTCCACTCGCGCCAAAAGGGATTCGCCCGTTCCTCCTCCGTGCCGAGGAAGCGGCATGACGATCCGCCGCATTGACCTGAGCTCTCTGGAGGCGCAACGCGCCTGGGATGTGCGCGCCGTTGATGCGCCTGGTGGTGACGTACACCAGGGGAGCGCCTGGCTCACGTATCGCGCCAGCCTCGGTCGCGAGGCGGTCGCGCTAGAGGCTGATGACGCCCCACTCGGCATCCTCTTGAATCGCGCCCCACTCTTCGGCCTCCCGAAAGGGCATGCGCCGCGTGGACCACTCGTCCCGTGGGGCGCCACGCTCGCCCAGGGAGTGGCTGCGGCAGAGCGCATTCAGCGCGCCGCGACCTGGCTCGGAGCGGAGTACGGCCTCGTCTCACTGGATGCAGACCCGTGGCTGCCTGCTGGCGAGGCGACCGAGGCTGCGTTCCGCAACGCCGGACTCCAAAAATCCGACGAGATCTTTCCGAGCCAGCACACGATGGTGCTGCGTGCCAGCGCGACAGGAACATCGGAGGCCGATCTCTTTGAGGGGATTGCAAAGAGCACGCGCCAACGCATCGCGCTCGCGGAACGTGCCGGCTTCGTTGCGGAGCGGATCACGCACCTCACTCCTGCTCCTGAGCGCACAGCGCTCTGGGTCCACGTGCAGCTCCTGCTTGAAGCGACGGCGCAGCGCAAGTCCTTTGCACTCGGATCATCTGCGGCCATGATTCGCTGGTGGGATCAACTCGTTGCGACGGAACGTGCTGAGATCCTCGCCGTTCGTGGTGCGGCTGGCGCGCTTGTCGCCTTCATCGTGATCTTGCGACATGGTGAGCGCATCACGACCGACGCATCGGGCGACGATCCCATTGCGCGCAAGGAGACCCCTGGTGCCCTCGCCCTCCTGCGCTGGACGGCAATCAAGATTGCGGC
>JAPLHR010000043.1 GCA_026389535.1 Chloroflexota bacterium | reverse complement strand
CGCCAACCAGCACCGCCTTATAGCCAGCGACGCCGCTCTGCGAGGAGAGCACGTCCATCGACTGCGCGCGGCTGATGCGTGGCACCAGCTCAAGTGCGAGGGCGGTGAGGCCACGCTCTTTAAGCGCGGGGAGTAGGTCGTCATTAGAGCCAGGGGTCAAGAGGGCAACAAGGGTCGAGCCCTTCGGAAGGAGTGCCGCCTCGGCACTGCTCGGCTTACGCACCTTCACGACGATCTCGGGGTTGCCACCACAGAGGGCGGCGGCATCAACGGCGAGTGTGGCTCCCGCCTTCTCGTAGGCGGCGTCAAGGAAGCCGGCCGCCTCGCCGGCGCCTCGCTGCACAACGATCTGGTGGCCAGCCGCCACCAGCTTGGTGACGGCATCGGGAACGAGGGCAACGCGTCGCTCGCCTGAGGCTGTTTCGCGCAAGACGCCGATTCGCATGACTCCTCCTTTCGCTCTTCGGTAGTTTAGGCGGGAACGTAGGTGCGGTAGTTCGGGCTCCACATCGCCCCATCAACAAGGTCAGCGGCACGCGCCCCGTCGGCCGCCGAGGCCCAGCCCGCCGCTGCGCCCGCCTCAATCACCGCAATGGCGATGGCGCGACTAATGGAGCGCAGGTCCGCAAGCGGCGGATAGAGCGCGCCTCCTGCGGGGGCACTCTCCGCCGTCAGCGCGGCGAGTCTCTTCGCCGCAACAGCGAAGGCTTCATCTGGGACCGACTTCAGTCGCCCGGCGATCGCTGCGAGGCCAACGCCCGGGAAGATGTAGACATTGTTCGCCTGGCTAATCGTTCGCGATGTGCCACCAACCATCACTGGATCGAATGGTGATCCTGTTGCAACAACGGCGCGACCGTCGCTCCAGGCGAAGATGTCGCTCGGCGTTGCCTCGGCACATGAGGTTGGATTTGAGAGCGGCCAGATCAGCGGCGCCACTGCAGCCGCAGCCATCGCGCGAATCGCAGGCTCGGTGAATGCGCCGGCTTGGCCGCTCGTGCCAATCAAGATCGTCGGCTTCACCTGTTGAATCACCTCAGCGAGATTGGCACCCAATAGGTCAGCGATGCCGAGAGCCGAAACGGCGGCGGCTGAAAGTGCGAGTTCGCTCTTGCCGTCACCCAGCTCAGCACGCCCTTCGTGTACGACGCCCTTTGAGTCGAGGGCGATGATCGCGGTATCGAGTGCCGCTCCTTGCAGCCCGGCAGCAGCCAGCGTGAAGCGCAAGAGTCGCGCAATGCCGAGCGTTGCTGCACCAGCGCCGTAGAAGAGAATTCGTTGATCCTCAATCTTGCCCGTACCCGATCCGCCACCCGCAACGATCGCCGCGATGATGCCGGCAAGCGCAACCGCGCCGGTACCTTGAATGTCGTCGTTGAATGAGGGGATGGTGTTGCGATAGCGCTCAAGAATTCGTATCGCATTCTGCTGCTTGAAGTCTTCCCACTGAATGACACAGCCAGGGAACGCCGCCTGAACGCCATGCACAAAGCTCTCAACGAATGCGTCGTACTCGGCGCCGCGCAGTCGCGGCGTTCGGCGACCAAGATAATTTGGGTCTGCGATCAGTTCGCTGTTATCGGTGCCAACGTCGAGCGAGACTGGGAGTGCCCACGTTGGCTGAATTCCGGCGGCGGCGGTATAGAGCGAGAGCTTGCCGATTGGGATTCCCATGCCACCAACGCCGAGATCGCCGAGGCCAAGGATGCGCTCGTTGTCGGTGACAACGATCAGGCGAATCTCTGCGCCACCAGATGCATTTCGCAGCAGCTCAGGAATTCGCGATGCATCCTCGGGCGTGATCCATGCGCCGCGTGCACGACGCCAGATTTGACTCCAGCGCTTGCACGCCTCGCCGACGGTTGGCGTGTAGACGATCGGCAGGAACTCTTCGACGTTCTCAACAAGGAGGCGATAGAAGAGCGTCTCGTTGCGATCTTGGAGCGCAGCGAGGCCGATGTAGCGCTCAAGTGGGTCCTGCTTGCGGCGGATCTTGACCAGCTCCACGGCGACCTGCTCCTCAAGGGTCAAGATCGACGCGGGGAGGAGCCCGTCGAGGCCGAGGAGGCGGCGCTCCTCACGGCTGAAGGCGGTGTCCTTATTCAGGGTCGGTCGGCTCAGGAGGGCCTTGCCGCGCTCCTTCACCGCGAGGGTGGCAGCGGGCGTTAGGTTGCCGTTCATCACCTGGGGGACGCTTGGCGTGCTCATACGAGGCGAAGGATAGCCCCGTCAGGGGTGTAGCATCGGAGCATGGCAGCCACGATCCTTGTTGTTGAAGACGATCCAGCCGTCGCGCTCGCCCTTGAGGTGGCGCTGAAGGGCGAGGGCTACCTGCCGCTCATGGCCGCGACCGGCGACAAGGGCCTGGAGATCGGCATGAAACAGGCTCCCGACCTACTCATCCTCGACGTGCGCCTCCCGGGGATCGACGGCTTTGAGCTCCTGCGCCGACTGCGTGCTGGGGGCTCTAAAGCTCCCGTGATTATCCTGACCGCCCGCGACGAGGAGGTCGACACCATCCTTGGGCTTGAGCTCGGCGCCGACGACTACATGACGAAGCCCTTCCGCGTTCGCGAACTGCTCACCCGGGTCAAGTCGCAGTTGCGGCGCGCCTACGGCGATCTCGCCGATGCGATGGGCGGCCGGGTCATTCGGGCTGAAGATCTGGTGATTGACCTTGAGCGCCGCAAGGTCACACGTGGTGGCGCACGCATCACCCTCACCCCAACAGAGTTTGAAATTCTGCGCATCCTTGCCGAGAAGCCGGGTCGCGTCTTTGGCCGGCGTGATCTTCTTGAGCGTGTGCGCGATTATGACGCGGCGATTGCCGGTGACGAGAAGACGATCAATGTGCACGTCAGCCACTTACGCGACAAGGTTGAACCGAATCCTGCCAAGCCACGCTTCGTGCTGACCGTTCGTGGGGTGGGTTACAGCTTCTCTGACCGCAGCGATCGTGGTGAACGGAGCGGCGCCTGAGCCCGCTTACCGACTCCTTTTACGGCGTGCCGCCCCGAGGGCTGCGCGCTCGCCTCACCATCGCCTTCCTCAGCATTGTGGCGATCTCCCTCGTGCTCTCTGCGTATCTTGTTGTTGACCGCGTCTCACAAGAGTTCGAGACACAAGAGCGCGCGGCACAGACGGCTCGAACGGCCGCCGTATCAAGCGCCATTCGCAGTCTCGCGCAGAGCGTTGCAGGGACTGACGACATCATTGATAGCAAAGGGCAGCTCAACGAGAAGGTGCGTGAGCGCTTCTTGTTGCAGGATCCAGAGTTGCAGCAGCTCGCGCTAGGTATCGCTCGAGCAGATGTTCGCGTTCGGTTTGGCACATGGAATCCAGATAAAGAGTTCTTCTCTCCTGCGGCTGAATCGGAGTTCCAAATCAGCTCCGACGGGGCGGTGCTTGAGCCTGGGGAGGCGCGTGACTCAATTCAGCTGGAACCGAGCATCGTGATCATCGGCGGCGCGCCTTCCTCTATCAGTATTGAAGTCACCCTGGTCTCACCACTTACAACGCGCGCTTCGCGCCTGGCGGGAATCACCGGCACAATCACGTTTGTTGGGATACTCGCAATGATTGTAGCAATCATCGTCTCAACAATCGCTGCAGCAAGATTTGCAAAGCCTGTGCAGCTCCTCTCTGAAACGGCAACGGCAATTAGTGATGGTGATCTCTCTGCTCGCGTCCCTACTGGCATTGAGGTGGCAGCAAACGACGAGATGGTGGCGCTGCTCAATCAGTTCAATCTCATGGCCGATCGACTGCAGGGATCAATGCAGGCGCTACGCCGCGAGCGAGATCGTGGGCAGGAGCATCTTGCTGATGTTTCGCACGAGCTCCGCACGCCGCTCGCTGCGCTGCGCGCGTTCGTTGACTTGTTGCAAGATTCAGGGACCGACGAGGTGACACGAAAGAAGCTCTTCATTGAAGCTGGTCGGCAGCTCGAGCGGATGGACTCGCTGACGTCAAACATTCTCGAGCTCTCGCGGTTTGATGCGGGGATCGCGCGACCAGTGTTTGTTGTTGCCGACATGCGTGCCAGTGTGCAGTTGGCTGTTGAGCAGGCGGCGGCAGGCGCACGCCGGGCTGGTGTTGCGGTCGATGAGCGGATACCGACGCGTAAGGTTCTCGTGCGACACGACGCCGCGCTCGTTGGGCAGGCTGTTGCCAACCTCGTCGCTAATGCGCTGAAGTTCACCACGCGGGGTGGCAGCGTCCTTGTCTCGGTACAGCTCCTCTCGACCGGGGCCGCGACGGTGACCGTCCGCGATACGGGGGTCGGCATCTCGTCGGACGAGCTGCCGCGCATCTTCGATCGCTTCTACCGCGGTACCGAGGGCCTGGCGGCGACGAGCCGGGCCGCCCGAGCCACGGGCTCTGGCCTCGGCCTGGCGATCGTGAAGTCGATCGTGGACATGCACGCTGGGCGCATCGTGGTCGAAAGCCTCCCTGGCGAGGGGACGAGCTTCGCCCTCACCTTCCCGGCCGACCCCGAGGCGGTTGAGGAAGAGGTCCCTGAGGCTCCCCAAACTGAGGTGGGACCAGCCACGCTCGTGAGCTTCGGTCGGCGTGCCGCAGCCCTCCTCGGTGAGGTTGCGAAAACTTCACTCCGCCTTCGCAGTGTTCTACGTGCCGATCCCCCATCCTCTACGGTGAGTGAGACGCCCGCCTCATTGAGCGTGGCACCTGAGAGCGCCGAAAATCCAAAGGAGACGCAACGTGGTTGAGAAAGCGAAGCGCACCCCCGCCGCCCCAAAGAGGGCGACAAAGGCTCCAGTGAAGCGGCGCTCGCCACTTCGATTTGAGCCAGAGCCCGCCACGGGACCAGCCGCCTGGGTCACGCGAGAGAGTGGCCCCCTACAGGCAGCGCGCAATTCGCTTCGTGCCGGAAACGGATCGCTCAGCCGCGGCGCGATCGCCGGGATGCTCGCCCTCTCGCTGCTCTTTGGCGCTGGCGGTGGCGTTGCGGCGACGATTCTCCTGCTCGATGGCCTCTCTGGTGGTGACATCACCACGCAGATTCGACAGACACTGGTCTCCGAGCAGTCGGCGATTGTTGCTGTTGCAGAACGGGTCTCTCCAGCAATCGTCACCCTTGAGGTCACCACAGTTGATGGTGATTCCATCGGCTCTGGTGTGATTTATTCGGCTGATGGTTGGATTGTGACAAACAAGCACGTTGTTGCCGGCGAGACCTCCATTCTTGTTCACCTCAAAGATGGCCGAGACTTTACTGGCACGGTCTACGGCGTTGACACGCTTACTGATCTTGCTGTCGTAAAGATTGACGCCGCCGGGCTGCCTACGGCAACTCTTGGACGGTCAAGTGGCATTAGGGTTGGGCAGACCGCGATCGCGATCGGCTCACCACTCGGTGTGTATACCAACTCTGTCACCGCTGGCATTGTCTCAGCACTCGGCCGTGACATCACAACGGAGAGCGGATCCATCAACGGTCTCATTCAAACAGACGCCGCAATCAACCCAGGAAACTCTGGTGGCGCACTGGTCGACTCAAGCGGTGCCGTGATCGGCATCAACACCGCAATCTCTACAGAGGGAGCTGGCATTGGATTCGCAATTCCAATTGATATCGCTCGACCGATCCTTGAGCAGGCGCTCGCGGGCATCCCGCTGTCGCGACCGTGGATCGGCGTGCGCTACACGGCACTCAATCTGCGTATTGCCACTGAGAATGGTCTCTCTGTCAGCGCCGGTGCATGGATCGTCGCTGACGGAACCACATCGCCAATCATCTCCGGCAGCCCAGCTGAGGCGGCGGGACTGAAGAGCGGTGACATCATCACCGCCGTCAACGAGACAGAAATTGACGAGGCGCACCCACTACAAGATCTGTTAGTGCAGTACTCGCCCGGCGCAACAATTACGTTGACCGTGCTTCGCGATGGCTCATCAATCACGATCACGGTGGAGTTGGGGATTCGCCCAACCGAGTAGGTTGATGCGTCGCTGGACTTACGGCTTGCGTACAACCTCAACACCGGCCCAATCAATCGGCGCCGCAACCGCAGCCTCTGGCTTGCGCACGCGCACCCGCACTTCGTGGACGGTCGCTCCGCTCGTTGCAACGACCTCCATCGCGGCGTCAGCGATGCGCTCCGCAAGGGCTTCAATCAGATCGGCGTGGCCTCCAGCCCCGACCCGCTCAACTGCGACGCGCACGAGTTCGCTGTAATCGACTGAGGCGGCGAGGGCGTCGCCGCGACCAGCTGGGGCAAGATCGGCGTCCACTTCAACGTCGACGAAGAATGGCTGCGGCTTCTGATGCTCCTCCGGGTAGACGCCATGTGCCGCATCGAAGCGCACGTTGTATACGGTGATCCGGTCACGCTGGCTCGGGCGCAGAGGCCGGTCAGCACGATTCGGGTTGGGGCCGATGGCATCATCGGGTTGATCGCCCTTCGCGCGAAGTGCAGCGTCGATGACTCGCACCGCATCGCGGTTCTCTTGCACGTCATGCACGCGCACGATATCGACTCCAGCAAGGGCCCCAAGCGCGCTCGTGGCCACCGTGGCGGCCAGGCGGTCAGCTGGGGCCCCGTCGATGACGCGCCCGAGCGTGGACTTACGGCTCGTGCCGAGCAGCACGGGGTGGCCCAGGTCACGCAGGGCGCCGAGGAGGCGGAGGCTGACGAGGTTCTGGGCGGGACCCTTCCCGAAGCCGAATCCAGGGTCGAGGATCAGCCGCTCCGGCGGAATGCCCAGAGCGCGGCCGCGCGCCGCAACGACCGCCATCTCGTCCATGAACTCCTCGGTGAAGTTGGCGGCTTGCTCGGCAGTGGCTACCTCTTTGCGGTTATGCATGACGACAATCGGCACACCGCGCTCAGCGGCGAGCTGCAGCATCTCATCGCCCGAACGCGTCCCCCAGATGTCGTTCAGCATGTGCGCCCCTGCATCGAGCGCGGCGGCGGCCACCTCAACCTTCTGGGTGTCGGCGCTGAGTGCCAACGTTGGAAGCACGCGGTGAAGGCGTTCAATCGCGGGGATCAGCCGAGCGATCTCGTCCGCTGCTGAGATCTCCGTATGTCCCGGTCGCGTCGATTCAGCGCCAAGGTCAAGCAGATCAGCGCCATCGCGCACCGCGTCGCGCGCGAGCTGCTCTACGCGATCGAGTAGATCGTCTGCGGTGTCACTCGGCGCCATGAGGCCATCGCCCGAGAAGCTGTCGGGGGTAAGGTTTGCCACCGCCATCACGTAGGTACGGCTCCCCCACACAGCGCGCAGTGGGCCGATCGTCGTGGCCGGAATTGGCGCGTACGAGTGGCTGATCGCTTCGCGGTTCGTTGGGCTCTCGCTCATAGGGTTGATCCTGCCACGTCATCACGGCTCCCGTCATCTGGGAGCACACCGCTTCGCATTAGTTTTCCGCGGATCGCACCGACAAGGTAGAGCGATCCCGCTGCAACGATTGGTCCCTGATGCTCTACCGCTGCAAGGAGTGCCGCGTTCGGGCTTGCCGCAATCTGCACCTGCGCGCCGAGCTTGGCTCCGCGAACCCCGGCGGCGAGTTGCTCTGGCGCAAGGGAGCGCACATCGCCAACGGTCGTGCAGATAACCTGCGCGGCGCGCAGCGTTGGTGACGTAGCAAGCGCGGCGCTCAACTCTGCAATTGATTTGTCAGCCATCGCGGCAAGGATCAGCACAAGTGGCGTGTTCCGTGCACCGTTTGCGCTGCGTAGGTGTGGCGCAAGGTCTACGAGTGAGGCTGCCAACGCTGCGGCGCCATCTTCGTTATGTGCACCATCAAGGAGGATGTCGCGCTCATCACCGCCACCGAGTGCATTTGGGATCAGCTCCATACGGCCTGGCCATCGCGCTGCGGCAAATCCGGTGCGCATCTCTTCGTCGCTCACCGAAACAATCCCTGCGTCGCGCAGGGCGTCGAGTGTCGCGGCAGCAACCGCAGTATTCGCTCCTTGATGTCGACCGAGTAGCCCAACGCGCACCGCGCCGCGCCCCTCGAGCTCCACCTCAATGCCGTCGCGTCCGAGTGAGCGAACGGCACCAGCACGCGCGATCGTGAAGGGTGCGCCAACACGTTGAGCACGATGGCGAATCACATCGAGCGCACCGCCGCGTTCGCTCGCGCCAATCACTGCACGATCGCCGCGCACGATGATTGCCGCCTTCTCTTTGGCGATCGCTTCAATAGTGTCGCCGAGGTACTGCTGATGATCTAGGCCAACATTGGTCACCACAGCAACGCCGCCATCCCAAGCATGTGTTGCATCGAGCCGGCCGCCAAGACCAACCTCAACGATCGCCGTGGTGATCTCCTCCTGGCGGAGCGCTTCGAAAATGGCGCCGACGAGGATCTCAAACTCAGTAGCTGGTCCCACGCGCTCTTCAATCTGGTCGGCGGCATCGAGGGCACGCGCGACCGCCTGGGCGAACGGGAGTGGGGCGAGTGGCTGCCCATCGATCTGCACCCGCTCCCGGTAGCTGACCAGATGCGGCTTCGGCGTGGTGGCGTGGCGAATCCCCGCCGCGCGGAGGGCCGCCGAGACGAGGGCAACGACGCTCCCCTTGCCGTTGGTTCCGGCGACGAGCGCACCGCGAACTCCCGTCTCGGGTGAGCCGAGGGCACGGAGGAGGGCGTTCGAGCGCCCCAACCCCATACGAATGCCGAAGCGCCCGCGCGACTCAAGCGCCACCAGTGCGGCGCGCCACGCGTCGGCGCCACGCCCCTCTCCTACGGCGAGAACGATCTCGGCGCGAGCGCGCGCAACGCGATCGCGCATCTCGAGGATCAGCTGCGGGTCACTCGGTTGATCGGGCATCGTTGGAGCGTAGCGGTCTCGGCGCGCTGCGTGCGAGAATCGCCCTATGGGACTCTTCCGTCGATCGAGTTCGAAGCCACCACAGCGCGGCCTCCCTGGTCGCTCTGAGGGGTACACACCCCCCTATCAGGTTGGATCAGCATCCAGGCGGTCCCAGTCCACGTCACGCGGTATCGGCGGAACGATTGCGACCGCTCTCTCCACGTTTGTCACCCTCTTCGTCGCTGCTGGCGCGATTGGCCTCGCTGCAATTGCGCTCCCCTTCATCACCTCAATTGGTGGCAACAGCTCGCCTACGCCGCCGCCCGCCTCAGTTGAACCGGGGCGGCCGACGCTCAGCGAGCCGAGTGACCCGATCACCGCCGCCGCAACCATCACCGTCAGCGGCACACTGCCGCAGGATCTCCTCGAGAAGAGTGATGCAATTATTCGCATCATCATCACGCGCGATGATGGCTCGGTTATCACTGGCGCTGAGATCAACATGCCGAAGACGGCAGGCTTTGACGTGGCGCAGATTCCTCTCTCGGCTGGCACCAACGTGATTGAAGCGGTTGTCGTGGTGAACGGCGCTGAGGGGACGCGCTCAGCTCCAATCACAATCGTGCGCGATACAACTGCCCCGTCGCTGACCATCACAGCGCCGACTCCAGGAGAAATCATGAACGGTGACGCTGTCACCGTCGCGGGGAAGACTGATAAAGATATTGATGTGCAGGTGCGTAACGAGACAACGGGAACGATTGAGAGCGGAAGATCCACAACGAAGGGTGCGTTCTCCATTGGCATCACGCTGCGCGATGGCACAAACGTGCTAACGATCACGGCGACCGATGGGGCCGGCAATCAGACATCCAAGAGCGTTGAGATCTCGACGAGCGCATCGGTCGGCCAAATCTCAATCATCCTAAATCCAGGAACGATCATCCTGAGCAAGAAGCCGATCGCATTCCGCGTCACCGCAACAGCAACCGACTCAACAGGTGCGCCTGCTGCAAACGTGCGGGTGTGCATGTATGTCACTCCATATCAATTGCCCCCAAGTTCTCCTGTATGTGTCACCTCCGACGTGAATGGCCGAGCCGCATGGGATTATCTATTCCCTGATAATTACGCTGCCGAGGGACGTGGCCTTGTCACTGTGACCTATGAACTTTCTGTGGGCGACCCAATCTCTGGCACCCAGAGTTTCCGCTCCTACCTGGTGAAGCCGTGAGTGCTGCACCGGCCCTCACGTGGCGCTGCCCAACGTGCAGCGCAATTCAAGGGGAGTCTGGTCAGTGTTGGGTGTGTAAGACGCCGACCGCCTCGTGCGGGAGCTGCCGACACATGCGCCGCTCCGTCATTAGCAAGGTCTCGTATTGCGGCATCGATAAGAAGCGTCGCCTCGTCGCCGAGAGTGACGTGAAAGAGTGCTGGACGGCGCCGGTGCCGCTGCAGGCCGCCGCGCAGCACGAGCGCGGTGTGGATGGAACGCTCCCTGAACGCCCCCGACTCACCTGGGCGAGTGGCGGCCTCTGGGAGGGGCTAGAGGCCTAGTTCCGCTACGGACAGCCGGCGATCGCCGTCCCTGCTGGCGCACTCGTCACGATCGTAATCTCGCTCCCAAGTTCGACGGACACTCCTGCAAACGGCGAGAAGCTGTCGATGCGATCTGTTGGATCCAGTAGCGCTGATGGCGCGTCTAGCGAGAGGCCGAGCGCCGACAGGAGCGCTGACGCGTCCGCGATGCTCGAGCAGCGAAGGTCTGGCACCTGCGGCAAGTCCGCCCCACTCGCGCTTGGCGAAGGGCTTAGCGAGGGCTCGGGCCCCAGCGAGACCACAAGATCAATCGCCGTACCGCTCGCAACCTGCACGCCAGGGCGTGGGTTCTGTTGGATCAGTTCACCAGCAGGAACGGTGTCTGAGTATTCAGAGAAGGTCGCGCCGCGCACAAGCTTTGCCGTCGCCAGCGCAGCGATCCCATCCGCCTCACTCAGACCGCGAATATCAGGGACCACCACGAATCCGCTCCCGGCCACAACGCGAACCTCGATGACGGTGTTGAGTGGCACCAGCGTCTCGCTCCCAGGCGACTGCGACAGGATCGTGTCGACCGGCTGGTCAGACGAGCTCACCCGCTCAACGACCTGCACGCGCAGGCCGAGGCCCTCAGCGATGGGGATCGCCTCAGCCAGCGTCAGCGTGGTGAGGCTCGGCACCTTCACGTTGTTATCTGGGCCAGTCCCCGCGGTGAAGAGGCGAAGCGCCAAGATCACACCACCGACAAGGAGGAGTGCGGTCAGGGCGACGCCGCCAATCGCTAGGAGCATGGTGCGCAGCGACATCGTGTCGCCCGCATCAGAGGGCTCCTCGCCACCGACGTCGTTCGGATCTGGAAGCGTCTCCGGCTCACCCGGCCCGGCCTCCGCTGCAACCCGAGCCACGCGTGTCCCCGCAAGCGCACGCGGTGCGCCGGCGGCTGGCCCAACCGCACGAGATGGGATCGCGGTGCGATTCGCCTGCACCACGTAGGTCTCAAGCGCATCTGCGGCAGTCGTTGCGTTCACATACCGTTCGTTCGGCTTCGGTGCCAACAGCCGCATCGTGATTAGGTCAAGCTCTGGGGAGATGTCGGGTCGCAGCTCGCGAGGCGATGGGGCGGGCGCCTGGCCGCGACGCTCCTTCAACTCCACGCCGCTCAGGCGATCAAACGGGCGATGCCCTGTCAGTAGCTCAAAGAGCACGACGCCGAGGCCGAAGAGGTCTGACGCCGCAGATTGCGGACTCCCGGCCAAAACCTCTGGCGCAAGGTACCCAACCGAACCCTCTGGACGCTGACCGCTGCGCGCAGCCGCTTCACTTCCGTCAACCTCATGCATTGCCTGTGCGATGCCGAAGTCGGCGATCTGTGCGCGACCTTCACGGTTAATCAGAATGTTGCGCGACGAGACATCGCGATGAATGATGCCGCGTACATGTGCAGCGGCAAGTCCGCGCGCGACTTGTGCGGCAACGGCTGCAGCGCGACGTGGCACGAGTGGACCGACACGGCGCAACATTGAGGCGAGGTCTTCACCGTCAACAAATTCCATGATAATCGCTGGTGATTCACCCTCTGGTGCAACATCAAACACAGCGGCAACGTTCGGGTGCGCCACGATTGCCGCGGCGCGACCCTCGGCACGGAATCGGTCAGCAGCGTCACGAGATGTTGCTAGTGGTGCGCGGAGCACCTTGACGGCCACGTCGCGGCCGAGCGCCTCATCGGTGGCGCGAAAGACGAGTGCGGCTGCTCCTTCGCCGATCAGCTCCTGCAGCCGATAGCGACCGGCAACGATGTCGCCAGGCTTTAGCGTGCGCTCGTCACGCGCCGATGGCGTCACGTAAGGCGCTCGTTTTCAGCGGCGACCGCCCCACGAACGACCGGTCCATAGACCGGGTGATCGAGCGCAACATGAAGGTTCGCGCGCAGCCAACCCTCTGGCGAGCCAACGTCATAGCGCGTTCCAGAGAAGTGGCGCGCGACGACTGGCTGCTCCTGCGCCAGGGTGTGGATCGCGTCGGTTAGTTGGATCTCACCGTTCAGGCCGTGTGGCGTCTGCTCAAGACGCTCGAAGATTTTCGGGCCAAGGATGTAGCGACCAACAACGGCAAGGGCTGAAGGTGCATGCGCTGCGTCAGGCTTCTCGACGACACCGCGAAGCGGAATGGTTCGCCCCTGATCACTGGTTGGCAGCGTGGTGTCTGGGTCAACGATGCCGTATCGATGCGTCTCTGACGGCGCAACGCGCATCACGCCGAGCACCGACGCCTGGGTTGCGACATACGCCTCCATAAGTTCCGCGAGCGCTGGTGTCGCACCGAAGATGAGGTCGTCGGGGAGCATCACGGCAAATGGCTCATGCCCAACGGCGTCTCGCGCCATGAGCACGGCGTGGCCGAGGCCGAGCTGCTCTTTCTGACGAATCGTCACAAGGTGGACCATGTCAGCAACCGCTCGCACGGCGCGAAGGTGCTCAATATCCCCGCGCTGCTCAAGGATCGCCTCAAGGTCGGCCGAGATGTCGAAGTGATCTTCAATCGCTCGCTTATGTTCGCTCGTGACGAGGATGACCCGCTCAATCCCTGAGGCAACCGCCTCCTCGATGGCGTACTGAATGGCGGGGCGATCAACGATCGGCAGCAGCTCCTTCGGAACGGCCTTCGTCGCGGGAAGGAATCGGGTGCCCCATCCGGCAACGGGGAGAACTGCAGTGCGGATCTTCATTGGGGCCTCCGTGCGGTGCTGGGTCTCAGGATACCAGTCACCCCGCGCGGCGAACCCACCTGAGCAACGCTCTCACGGGCCGACCAAGGAGCGGCAGTCGCACCTCACTCGTCGCTTCGACGCTCGCCAGGAACCCGCAGAGCAGGAGGAGCGCCCCGATCAGCTTCCCCACCTGGTACCCCTCGGTGGAGCCGGCTCGATTCAGCGTATCGGTGAGGCTCGGCACGAAGGCACCCAAGGCGATGAGCGCCGTCGCTGGAACACGACGATTGAGGCTGCCATCGCGCCAGGCGCGCCAGGCATCGGGAACGCTGCGCACGAAGTTCACGGTAAGTGCCACGGGCGCGATCGCCAGATTAAAGAGCAGCTCATCACCGCGCTGATCTGGATCACTCGAATAGGGGAGCACACGGCGCTTCGGCATGAAGACGTAGATCGAGAAGAGAGCGCCGGTCAGCAACGCGAGTCCACCGCTCACATTCAAGATCGGCGTCAACAGGCGAAGTGCTGGCGGGAGCAGGAGTGCGATTGGCGCGCCGGTCGCTGGGTCTGTCGCCCACCCTGGTGTGGGAAGCTCGGCGATCACCACAAGTGGCACGGCGATAACGCTCAGCCCTGCGGTCAACGTGATTGCAAAGCGTGCCCACCGCACATCGCCCATGTACGAGAGCCAGCCAATCGCAATCGCGGCGCCCCATGCGGTGAGCGCATAGACAAGCGCTGTTGGGCCTGCCGACGAATCCTCCAATCGACGTGCGACCAGAATCGTAAAGAGGCCAGAGAGGGCGAGGCAGAGCGCATACCAGTATCCGAAGCGCGTCTTCGCCAGTAGCAGAATCGTGCCAGCACCGAGCCAGCCTGCGGTCCAGACCGCGCCGAAGAGATACCAGACGCGATAGATCGGTTCACTCCAGCCGATTGCCGCGGCGAGCGCCTCAGCGCCCGCTGCGATGGAGAAGGCGAGTGCGCCAACGCCCCAAGCCAACTGATACGCACCGCGACGCGTTCGATACTGATCAAAGAGGAGCGCGGCGAAGAGCAGGGCGAAGAGCGCGGTGAGCGCAGGGATGAGTGTTGTCACGCTGCTTCCGGCTTACGCCGGCAGAAACTCGTGAGCATCGTGATGCAGACCATCGCAGAGTCCGAACTCAGCGCCGGCACCGTGTGGCAGTCGGATCGGACGCATGATCTCGCGCACGCCGCTGCGACTGCAGTGAAGCCAGCCGCGATCCGCCATCCAGCGCGGCGGACAGGCGGGGTCGGTGCAGAACTGGAATGGCCCAGGATTAATCGGCGACGGTTCACCAAACGAGGGGGCAACCTCGGTTGCGGTGGTGTCGAGCACGCTGATGCGGAATGGGGCGCCCTGGATCTGCGCCGAGCAACTGTCGCAGCGCGCGGCACTATTCTCAGCGATGATTGTGGGGATGCGGATGCCGTTCACTTCCATAGTGCCTCTGATCGTACCCGAGCCCGCCGCGCCTTGGCGCCGCGCCCTTCCCATCACCCTCGTTGCCGCACTCCTTGCCGCCGGGTGCGGGCCAGCGGGCGACCCGACCGACCCTGCCGCAGAGGTCAGGGGTGACGACAAAATCCAGGAGCTCTTGATCCGTCACGACTCTCGTGACCCCGCCTATCGCCTTACGGGTGGCGCGGTTGAGGTTGGCGCGACGGTCGTGCTCCAGGTACGCACGGGAACCGACGACGCCGTGACAGTCGACCTTGCGGTAGCCACGCCGTTCGGTGGCTCCTCAACGAAGAGCTCCGCCACTCGCGTTGCACGTCGGGTCCCCTGCGCTGAGGTCAACGAGTCTGACCGCGGGGCGAGCGGTGAGCTCACCGCCCTCCTTGCCCCTGATCCTGTGCTTGACCCTGCAAATGAGCTCGCTGAGGCTCGCTGTGACGTCTGGCGCGCCAGCATCGACGTTGGGGGTGAGCCCACGGCGATCGGCTATCACTTCGAGATCGCGGACGGCTCTGCCGCGGTGAGGCTCGCCGATGACAACATCAACGATCAGGGCCTCGGCAGCACCTCACCAGCCAACGTGGGTGGTGACTGGGCGATCGTTGTCTCACCGAAGGGATTCACCGCCAGCCCGATCCTGAGCGGCTCGGTTGTCTACCAGATCTTCCCCGACCGATTCGCCAACGCGAATCCGTTGAACGATGGTGGCGCGCAGCGGCGCTACAAAGGTGTCGCATCAATCATCCCGTGGAACACGATCCCCGCAACGCCACCGAAGGGGGAAGATTTCTACGGTGGTGATCTTGACGGCATTCGCCTCCGCCTGCCGCATCTTGTCTCCATCGGCGTGAATACGATCTACCTCAACCCGGTCTTTGATGCGAACTCCAACCATCGTTACGATGGCAATGACTTCATGCAGGTTGACGAACGGCTCGGCGGAAACGCGGGATTGCAACGCCTCTTAACCGCAGCGCAGAGTCTGAACATCGCAGTGATCCTTGACGGCGTCTTCAACCATGTCAGTTCCGACTCGCCGATCTTTGATCGCTACGGGCGGTGGCCAACGGTCGGTGCCTGCGAGTCGGTTGATTCGCCGTATCGCGAATGGTTCATCTGGACAAAGTCGGCTGGAGCAAAGGGGCCGTGCGCAGGCGCGTCAGGCCCGAACACGGCGGGCTATGTGGCGTGGGCCAATTACGACACGCTTCCCGTGCTCAACAAGAACAGTGACGCGGTACGCGCGCTGATCCTTGGTGACGCCTCTGGTGCGCCAGACGCCACTCTCCTGGCGTCGCCGGCGGGTGATGCTGGTGTGGCGCGCTGGTGGCTGCAGCAGGGCGTTGCAGGTTGGCGACTCGACGTGATGCCGGACGGCAGCTTCCCCGAGGGCTTCTGGCAAGAGTTCCGCATCGCGCTCAAGGCGGCGTCGCCGAACGCACCGATCATTGGTGAGCTCTGGAACCGTCGTGACGCGCTACGCCTACTGCGCGGCGATACCGCCGACGCCACGATGAACTACCGCTTCCGTGATGCCGTGCTCGCCTATCTCGGTGGAAAGCCTGAGGCGGGGGCGACCGACAGCACGAATCGCAGCGCGGTGCTCTTCATTCGCAGGCTGATGGGAATTGCCGAGGATTATCCGACGGCTGTCACCCTGGCAAATCTCACACTGCTCGACTCGCATGACACATCGCGATCACTCTGGGAGCTCACCCCCGGCAACGGCCGCGATGGAAAAGAGATCGCGGAGAACCTCACCGTCGGCAAGGCGCGTCAGCTGCTCGCCGCAACGATGCAGTACCTGCTCCCTGGCTCGCCAACGGTCTACTACGGCGATGAGATTGGCGTGAGCGGCGCAACAGATCCAGACGATCGTCGCACCTTCCCAATCTTGCCAACCGACCCTCGCACCGCCCGCCTCGACGGCAGTGGCCCTGGCGGTCGACGCCCAACGCCGCTCCCTGCGGCGCGTGCGGCGGACCTGAGCATGCTCTCCTGGTACCAGACGCTCGCCGCCATCCGCGCCGCTCATCCCCACGTGCGTGGCGCCTGCGTGGACTGGCTCGCCGTTGGAGCGAGTGGCGCAGCGAGCCGTACCCTCCTCCTCTCGCGCCGTGCCAGCGGGGTCGTTGGTGAGATTGCCCAACTCAGCGTCGCTGGCTCGTGGACGGTTGGCGACCTCTTGGTCGCCGTCAATGCGGGTGGTGGGGGCGAGCGCCTCACCTTCAACCTTGGGGCTGGCGTGAACCTCCGCGAGGTCGCTCGGTCGAGCGGCGCAGCAGGGGGCGGCGACCCCACGACCGGGGTCGACGTGCCAGCGCGCACCGCGATCATCTGGGAGGTCGTACCCT
>JAPLHR010000105.1 GCA_026389535.1 Chloroflexota bacterium | reverse complement strand
GCGTGTGCGCAATACTGGCGGCATGAAGATCTATCTCGCGGGGCCACTCTTCTCCAACGCCGAGCGCGGCTTCCTTGACACCATTGCTGCCCGGCTGCGCGCCGAGGGCTTCGAGGTCTTCGTGCCGCACGAGCAGTTCGCAGAGCAGAAGTTCATGCGCTCCGATGGCGATTCCACCGCTGACGAGGTCTACGCCGTAGATCTTGCTGGCGTGATGGGGGCCAACGCGGTGCTCGCCTGGCTTGATGGCACCCAGGTCGACGACGGCACCTCCGTGGAGATCGGTATCTTCAGCCGCCTCGCCGCGCAGGATCCTGCGCGCTACAAGGGGATCATTGGCCTCAGCACCGACATGCGTGTCGCGCGCCGCAAGGGGCTCGTCCCCGCCGACGGCATCAACCTCTTCGTGGTCGGTGCGATCCGCGCATCCGGCGAGGTGGTCTGGTCGGTCGACGAGGCGGTCGCCGCCCTGATTCGCCTTCGCGATCGCCCCTAAGTCGCAGCAGCCGCGCTAGGATTCAGGCGTGAATCCGTTCTTTGCTCTGAGCCGCACCGTACTCCTGCGCATGAGTCGCGCCGCTGCGTTGGGTCGGCTCGTACAGCGCACCGCGTGGGGCCGTCGATCTGTTCGTCGCTTCGTTGCCGGCGACACCATCCCCGTTGCCGTTGAGGTTGCACTCGACCTGAAGCGCCGCGGCTTCACCGTCACCCTCGACCGACTCGGCGAAGCCTCAACCGGTGCGAGTGCCGACAGCTACGCCGCCGATGCGAGCGCTCTTCTCACCGCTCAGGCAGCAGCCGGTCTCGAGCCAAACGTCAGCGTGAAACTCACCGCCATCGGCCTCGGCGAGGGGAACGCTGTTGCTGCCGCGCGGCTCGACCGCATCTTGGCGACGGCGCAGGGAGTGAACGGCTTCGTGCGCGTTGATGCGGAGTATCCAAATAGCCTCGATCAAATGCACGAGATCGTTGCCGCCGCACGCGCCGCAGGTCGACCCGTTGGTGCCGTAGTGCAGGCGAACATGCAGCGCTCGGGTGCCGACCTTGAGCGCCTGATTGCCGCAAGCATCCCCGTGCGACTCGTGAAGGGCGCGTACGATCCGGGTGCGGAGGGAGTCGGAGAAATGGAGGCGGTGAATGCGGCCTACCTCGCTCTCGCAGAACGGCTGATCGCGACGAACCTGCCGATTGCCTTCGGCACGCATGACGATCGCATCATCTCCAAGCTCGGTGCCGCTGCCCAGACACGCGGCGAGATTCAGTTGCTCTACGGCGTGCGCTCTGACCTTGCCGAACGACTCGTTGCGAACGGTTGGCGCGTGCGCATCTACACGCCGTATGGCCCTGACTGGTGGCCGTACTCGCTCCGTCGCATGGCGGAACGCCCAGCGAATCTGCGCTTCGTGTTGCGGAGTCTGGTCGGCCGCTAAGCCTTAGCTCTTGGTGAGCGAAGACTCCGTCTCGTCGCGGTGCTTCTTCAAATACTTCATGAACGGCGTGCCGCCCGTACCAACATCCGTTGGATTCCCCGTTGCTGCCGCAGCCTGGCGATTGATGTACGTCGCGGCGTACTCAAGATGCAGCGCACGGAATGCGCGCAGCACATCGACGGCACGATTGCGCGCCGCTACGAGCCCGGCCGGCGCGTTCTTACCGAGTGCAACGACGCGGCTGAGCGCGGTTGGGCCAGCTTCGAACGCTTCGAGTAGTCCGACATGCTTGGTTGGCATATAGCGACGCATCTGCATCAGGTAGGTGCGCAGCTCGTCGGGCGCATGCTCCACACCGAGCACGGCATCGAGGCAGGGCACGATGGTGCTCTGCGCGCCTGTTTCGCCGCGGAACGACTGCGGCTTGCCCGCATAGGCGGTGACCCCTTCGTACACCAGGCCACCTGGCAGGGCGGGGTTGTTGTGCCAGCCGAAGATGTACGGACGCACGCGGTGGTAGTAGACATACGGATCGCACGATTCAGGCATGCGCTGCATGGTCGACAGGATCCCGTCGAGCGCATCGCCAAGGTCGCTTAACGCAGCGGTGGCGCTGGCATCGTCGCCCGCTGAGATCGCCGTTTGCGCTCGCGCGCCCGCGGCGAGTGCCGCGCCGGCACGTCGCTCAATGTCGACGTGAATTAAAATGAACCAGGCCTCATCGAGTCCGCCCAAGAAGTGCTGCAGTAGCGCGATGTTGCCGAGCGCAATCGGGCCCTCCTCATCAATGCGGCGCCAATTCCAGAGCGCGTAACTCGCATACGAGAGGATCGGCTCGCGGCCGATCGCCGAAGCGACCTCATGCCACGGCACTGCGAGACGTGCGGGGAGGGAGGTGGGCGCCTCTGGCTGCCCCCATACGTACGCCTGCCCCAGGTAGCTGAGTGTGCGCATCGCCGCCTCGAGATCCTCCTCACTATTAAGGAGATCGGCGCGGAATGGTGGGAGCGCCTCGATGATCTCGCGAATGCGGCCAGTTGGCATCAGGCTCGGCAGGTTGCGCGCCGTCTCGTGCCACTCGGCATTGGCGAGTGGGATGGCGCCGCTGGGGTCAGCGAAGGGAAGGAAGCCGCGCTCCGCTGTAACGCCATAGGCGTGAAGGTCAACGGTGTGCCCCATGATCGCGCTCCAATCCGCTCTCGATCGCCCGAATGGGCGTTACGCGTAGGGTGCCTCGTCTGAGCCGCGGTGGGGGTGACCGTTGCGCGATCGGAGTGGGGCGGGTCGTCTATGATCGCCCTGCCGTCGGTCGGACTCCGCGCGACGACGCTCTGTGAACCGCGTCAGATCCGGAAGGAAGCAGCGCTAAGCGGATCGCGGCGGGCGCAGCGGATGGCTCGGCCGGCGGCACTCAGCGATTGCCGAGACTAGGTACATATAAGGAGGGGAGGGGAGCATGACGGAGCAGCTGGCAATCTATCGCCGCTACCGCGCCACAACCTTCGGTGAGCTGCGCGGTCAAGACCCCATCGCTAAGACGCTCCGCCGCGCCGTCGCCGACGGCCGACTCGGCCACGGACTCCTCTTCGTTGGCCCTCGCGGCACGGGCAAGACCTCGACCGCCCGCATCGTCGCCAAGGCGCTGAACTGCCTCGCCCCAACCGAGGGCGAACCCTGCGGCACCTGTCGCTCCTGCGTCGCCATTACTGCGGGCGCCACCTTCGACGTCGTGGAATCCAACGCCGCCACCTCGAACCGCATCGACGACGTGCGCGAGGACCTGATCCCGCTCATCACCAACCCACCAACCGACCTGAAGCGCAAGGTCCTGATCCTCGACGAGGTACACCGCTTCACCAACGACGCCTGGGACGCCCTGCTGAAGTGGCTCGAGGAGCCACCACCAGGGATCGTCTTCATCTTCTGCACCACCGATCCATCCAAGATCCGACCGGCCGTCCTCTCGCGCCTGCAGCGCTTCGACTTCCGCCCGATCGCCCGCGCCGAGATCGCCGCCAAGCTCGAAGCCATCCTCGCGGCCGAGAAGCGGGTCGCTGAGCCGGCCGCCATTGAGCTCCTGGCTCGCCTCGCCGACGGCGGCATGCGCGACGCCGAATCGATGCTCGACCAGCTCCTCTCGTCAGGGGTGGACCCGCTTAAGGCGGCCGACGTCGAAGAGCTCCTCGGCCTCCCGGGCGCCGACCGCATTGAGCGCCTCGCCTGCGCCATCCTCGACGCCGACGCGCCAGCCGGCCTCGCCATCCTCGCCGAGTTCGAGGTGCGCGGTCGCGATCCCCGCATCATTGCCGACCGCCTGACCGACCTGGTGCGCCGCGGCCTGCACGCCGCCCTCGCTGGAGGCGGCACCGTGCCTGGCGACGCCGCCAAGCTCCCGGCTGGCCTCGACCTCTCCGACGGTGGTGGCGCCACCATCGGCCTCGCCGGCCGCACGCGCGAAGCACTCCTCGGCCTGGCTAACGCCCTGCGCCGCGTTGAAACCGGCCGTGGCGATGCCGACCTCCGCCTCGGCATTGAGCTCCTCCTCCTCGGCGACGGCACCGCCCTCGCGCTACCGGTCACCGCGCCCGCCCCCGCACCCGCGCGCGCCGCCGCAGCCGCCCCCGCCGCCACAAGCACCTCAGCCCCATCCGCACCGCGTGCCGCCACCCCCGCGCCAGCCTCCGCTCCTGCAACCCCTCCCGCCCCTCCTGCAACAGGGGAGTGGGGCGCAATGCTCGCCAGCGCCGATCCGGCCACGAAGCCGCTCCTCGCCGACGCCCGACCTACGCTCAACGGCGACACCCTCGTGCTCAGCTATCCGCCCACAAAGAGCTTCCTGCGCCAGCGCGCCGAGGCGAAGCGTGAGCGCATTGAGTCGCTGGCTGACAAGGCCTACGGGCGCAAGATCGTCATTCAGTTCGGTGAGCTCGACCCCGACACGGCACTTCGCGAGGTCTGGAAGGAGTGAGCAGCGGCGCAGCGCTGCCGAGCTCCGTCGAGCGGCTCATTGAGGCGCTCTCCCGACTCCCAGGGGTCGGCCCCCGCACCGCCGAGCGGCTCGCCTTCCACCTGCTGCGCACCCCCGAGCCCGAGGCGCTCGCCCTCGCTGGAGCGATCAGCGCGATGCGGGCCAACACCCGACCCTGCGCCATCTGCGGCCACGTCTCCGACGAGGAGCTCTGCCGCATCTGCCGCGACACCTCCCGCGACCTGGGCCTCCTCTGCGTGGTCGAAGAGGCGCTCGACCTGGTCGCCATTGAGCGCACAGGAGCCTTCCGCGGCCGCTATCACGTGCTCAACGGCGCCCTCTCGCCCATGTCGGGGATCGGCCCCGGTCAGCTCCGCATGAAGGAGCTCTTCGAACGAGTCGATGCCGCCACCGCCGAGGGGAACCCCGTGCGCGAGGTGATCATCGCCACGAACCCCTCCCCCGAGGGCGATGTAACACTGCTCTACCTTCAGGAGCGCCTCGGCACCAAGGTCCCCTCCATTACCTCCATGGCCCGCGGTCTCCCCTTTGGGGCCGACCTCCAGTACGCCGATACTGTAACAATCCTGCGCAGCCTCGAAGAGCGGCGGGGCGTAGAGTAGGGGCATGAGCCACCTCATCACCGAGCTTCTCCTCCGCCTGCTGAAGGTGGCCCTGGCTGGCCTCGTCGCCCTCCTTATCTATACGGTTGCCACGAGCGTGGAACCCGCCGCCGCCGGAGCCACCCTCGCCATCGCCTCCTTGGCCGCCGCAGCGGGCGTGCTGCTCCTCGTGGAGTCGAGCCCGCTGTAACACGCAAGCCCTGCGTGGTGAGCACGAATCACCCTGCACGGCCCCGCACGAGCCCCCCGTTTGACAGGGGAGCGGCAGGGTGCGTAGACTCCCCCTTCGCGTCGCTCGTGGAAGAGATCCTCGACCGTCCGCCCCGATCACGGGTGGAGCAGAGCAGCGCTTACAGTCACCACGGT
>JAPLHR010000094.1 GCA_026389535.1 Chloroflexota bacterium | reverse complement strand
GTGTGAGCTGTGCATCAGAGGTTCCAGGCGGCAGGTCAACGACGAGATAGTCGAGGTCGCCCCACTCCACGTCGCGCAGGAACTGCTGAATCGCACCACCGATAAGGGGGCCGCGCCAAACGATCGGCTGGCCCTCGGGGACGAAGAATTGAATGGAGATGACCTTGACGCCGTGGCGCTCGATCGGCTCGATCTTGCCGCCCGCGCTCGACTTCGGGGTGCCGATCGCCCCCATCATCTGGGGAATGTTCGGCCCGGTGATGTCAGCGTCGAGAAGGCCGACACGGGCGCCGCTCTGGGCCAGAGCCACGGCAAGGTTGACCGAGACGGTGCTCTTGCCGACGCCGCCCTTCCCTGAGGCGACGGCCACAATGTTACGAATGCCAGGGAGGAGGCGCTCCTGGGTCGAGGATGAGGCGCGACGGACCTTCGAGCCCCAGCGGAGCTCGGCCACTGTTACACCGATCCCATCGAGGGCGGCGCGAATGTCACGCTCAATCACGTCCTTCAGAGGGCAGGCGGGGGTGGTGAGTTCGATCATGAAGCTGGCCTTGTCGCCGTCCAGGGTGATCTCCTTGACCATCTCCAATGTAACAATGTCGCGACCGAGCTCGGGCTCCTGGACGCCAGAGAGGGCCTGGAGGATGGCTGCTTCAGTGGTGGCCACAGATCCCCTTTCGCCCCGTTCGGGGCTCTCGGCAGCGCCCCACGGGCGCATCCCCCCCATTCTACTCGGAACGGCGTTTGACCCCACCCCCCGTGGGTCATAGTCTTCGCACGTCCTCACTTGAGGGGCAGAGACAGGACAGGTGTCCGCGGAGGTGTAACCGAGGGTGGCAGACGTCGACGTTCGCCTGGTCAACGTGACCAAGATGTTCGGAGATCAGACCGCAGTGGACGGCATCACGCTTGATGTCTCCGACGGCGAGTTCTTCACCCTCCTCGGCCCATCCGGCTGCGGCAAGACCACCACGCTGCGCATGATCGGTGGCTTCGAGCAGCCGACAAGCGGCCTCATTGAGTTGAAGGGCGTAGACGTCACCTTCCTCCCCGCGCATGAGCGCGACGTCAACACCGTCTTCCAGAGCTACGCGCTCTTCCCGCATCTCACCATCTTTGAAAATGTTGCCTTCGGCCTTCGTCGCTCGGGCATCAAGGGCGACGAGGTCACGCGTCGCGTCGGCGAGGCGCTCGAGCTGGTGCAGCTGATCGGCTACGAGAAGCGCAAGCCAGCACAACTCTCCGGCGGCCAAGCACAGCGTGTCGCCCTTGCACGCGCGCTGGTGAATCGCCCCGCAGTACTTCTGCTTGATGAGCCACTCGGCGCACTCGACCTAAAGCTTCGCAAGCAGATGGGCATCGAGCTCAAGCGCATTCAGCGCGAAGTCGGCATCACCTTCATCTATGTCACCCACGACCAGGAGGAGGCGATGACGATGTCCGATCGCATCGCCGTCATGAACAAGGGTCACTACGAGCAGCTCGCCGGACCAGAGACGCTCTACGAGCGCCCAACGACGCGATTCGTAGCGAGCTTCGTCGGCGCGAGCAATCTGCTCGAGGGGAAGATCGGCTCGGATGGCGAATCATGGACCGTCACGCTCCCTTCGGGTGATGTTGTACGCGCGCCGAAGAGCCTCGGCGACATCGGCACGGGCGGCGCGATAGGCGTGCGCCCAGAGAAGCTCACCCTGTTGGAGCCGGGGCAGGAGTCGGATACCTCGGTGTGCTGACGCAGTACACCGTGGAGGGCACGGGTGGTCTGCGACTTCTCGTGAGCGAGCAGAACGTCGACCGCACGACGCGGAGCGATACGTGGCGACCCGGCGAGCGGGTCGCTCTCACCTGGAAACCCGAGCACGGCTTCGTGGTCGGCGATTCAAAGAGCGCCTAAGGCGCAGGAGGAGGGCACGATGAGCACCGAGAAGAGCACCGAGAAGCTGGTGAGCCGACGAACCGTTCTCAAGGTCGGAGCAGCAGCCGCTGGTACCGCCGCCTTCCTCGCTGCGTGTGGAACTTCTGGCAGCTCGACATCGCCAAGCCCAAAGCCGTCGCAGTCCGACACGATCTCGGACGTGGTGAATGTTGCGAACTGGACCCTCTACATCGACCTGAGCGAAGACGAGTTGACGCGACCCACCGTGACCGCCTTTGAGACCGAGTACAGCACCAAGGTCAAC
>JAPLHR010000003.1 GCA_026389535.1 Chloroflexota bacterium | reverse complement strand
GCGGTGATCCCTGTGCGGGTTCCCGTCACCTTGAAGTCCATGTCGCCGAAGGCATCCTCTTTGCCGAGGATGTCCGTGAGGACGATGAACTCGCCATCTGGCTCCGACATCAGGCCCATCGCAGCACCAGCGACCGACGCCTTGAGCGGCACGCCGGCATCAAGGAGTGAGAGGCTCGAGCCACAGGTTGAGGCCATTGAGGTCGACCCGTTGGAGGTCACGCACTCCGAGACGACTCGGATGGCGTATGGGAACTCCTCGATCGATGGGAGCACTGGGATCAGTGCTCGCTCGGCAAGGGCTCCGTGCCCAATCTCGCGTCGGCCTGGGCCACGCATCGGCTTGTTCTCGCCGGTGCTGTATGGCGGCATGTTGTAGTGGTGGATGTAGCGCTTCTCGGTGATCGGCGAGATCGTGTCGAGACGCTGCCCCTGTGCCACTGGGCCAAGGGTGGCCACGCTCAACGCCTGCGTCTCACCACGGGTGAAGAGGCCTGAGCCGTGCGCGCGCGGGAGAAGGCCAACCTCTACCGAGATCTTGCGAATCTCATCAGCCTTACGGCCGTCGAGGCGGATTCCCTCCTTCATCGTGAGGCTACGTGCTGTCTTCTTATGCATCCAACCGAAGAGGTTCTTGCCGACGCGCGCCTTGCGACGTGCCGCCTCGAAAATCACCTTTGGCTCGCCCTTGCCGCTGCGTGCGGCGCGGATCGAATCGGCAATCCCCTCCTTGAGCGCCGCGAGGCGCCCTGGGAGTTCGTTCGCGAGGATCAGCAAGAGCTCTGCTGTTGCTTCAGCGTCAGCGGCGGCTCGATGGTTCGGGGTTGTCGCTGCGCCATAGACGCGTGCGAGATCTCCGAGCTTGAACGATTCGCTCTCTGGGTACGCCTCCTTGAAGAGGACGTAGGTGTCGAGGTAGCTCCCCTGCTCGGTCGCGAAGGTGCGACCCTTGCCGAGCGCCTCGTCGAGGAAGGCGACGTCAAAGCCAAGGTTGTGTCCGACAAGCATTGCACCCTTGGCGAACTCAGCAATCTTCTCGGCTGCCGCCTTCGGCGTCAGGCCACCCTTAATGTCCTTGTTCGTGATGCCGTGCATCTGGGCGCCAACGATGCCGTTACCGGCGTCAACGAAGCTGCTCCAGCGGTCGGTGATCTTGCCACCCTTGACCTTCACTGCGGCAACTTCGACGAGATCCGAAATCTTTGGATCGAGACCGGTCGTCTCAGTGTCAACGATCACGAAGGTGCCGCCGTTCGCAGCTGCCTCAGCAAACGCGAGCACGCTGTCAGTGCTTGGCTCGATATACGGAACGCGCTTCTCCTTGCCGACCTTGGCGCGCAGCTCCTCTTGCAGGGCAACGAGCGCCTTGATCGCGCCGTGTCCGAACTCAATGGCCTCAGCCATCTTGTCTTCGGTGATCAGGTTTGCGCCAGCCTCGACCATCATGATCGCGCTGACTGTCCCTGAGACCACCAAATCGAGATCGCTCTCCTTGAGCTGCTCAAAGGTTGGGTTGATCACAAAGGCACCGTTCACAATACCGACGCGCACTGCGCCGATAGGCCCAAGGAATGGGATCTCGGAGATCGTCAGCGCCGCAGAGGCGGCGAGCGTTCCAAGAATGTCTGGGTCGTTCTCCTGGTCCGCGCTCAGCACGGTGATCACAACCTGAACGTCGTCCTTGTACCCCTCTGGGAAGAGTGGTCGGATCGGTCGGTCGGTGAGACGAGCGGAGAGCGTTGCGTTCTCAGAGGCTCGCCCTTCGCGCTTGATGTATCCGCCTGGAATCTTCCCTGCGGCATACATGCGCTCTTCGAATTCAATCGTGAGGGGGAAGAAGTCGAGGCCTGGTCGTGGCTCGCTGCGGTTTGCAGTGCCAAGGACCACGGTGTCGCCGTAGCGAACGGTGACTGCGCCACCGGCGAGGCGGGCCATTCGGCCGGTCTCAATCGTGAGGGTCTGACCGCCGAACTCGGCGGATACGCTGGTGATGTT
>JAPLHR010000096.1 GCA_026389535.1 Chloroflexota bacterium | reverse complement strand
GTGCTGCGCTCGCCGTTCATCGATAAGGACAGCCGAGAGCAGTTCGAGATTCGAACACACAAGCGCCTGGTAGACATCATTGATCCGACCCCAAAGACGGTCGACGCGCTGATGCGACTCACACTCGCAGCCGGCGTCGACATTGAAATTAAGATGTAGGTGAGTGGAATGACGATTGGACTGCTCGGCCGTAAGGTCGGGATGACTCAGATCTTCGCCCCGGACGGCACCTCTGTGCCCGTTACCGTGGTGTCGATCGAGCCAAACACCGTCACGAAGCTCCGCACCCCAGATCAGGACGGCTACACCGCTGTGCAGCTCGGCATTGAGGCTGGGAAGCGCCGATTGAACAAGCCCGACCAGGGTCAGTTCAAGGGCGAGCTACCAGCCTGCTCCGTTGTTCGTGAGTTCCGCGTTGATTCGACCGAGGGGATGACCCTGGGCCAGACGCTTGACGTCAGCCTCTTCGCCGATGGTGACCTGGTCGATGTGACCGGCATCTCAAAGGGGAAGGGCTTCGCCGGAACGATCAAGCGACACAGCTTCGCCAGCGGACCTGAGACCCACGGCGCCGACCATCACCGCGAGCCAGGCTCGATCGGTGCCGGTACGACCCCAGGTCGTGTCTACCGCGGCACCCGCATGGCTGGCCACATGGGTGTGGACCGCACCACCATTCAGAAGGTCACCATCATTCGCTCCGACGGCGCGCAGAACCTACTGCTCCTCAAGGGCTCGGTTCCTGGCGCGAAGAACGCACTTGTCATGGTGAGCAAGGCGGAGCAGATCTAATGACTACTGTTGACGTCTTCTCGAAAGCAGGAGCCAAGGTGGGAACCGTTGAGTTGCCTGCCGCCTTCTCCTCGCCAGTGAATGAGGCGCTCATCCACCAGGCCGTCGTCTCACAGCTCGCCGGCCGACGCACGGGCACGCACGCTACGAAGAAGCGCGGTGCCGTTGCTGGTGGTGGCCGCAAGCCATGGAAGCAGAAGGGGACCGGTCGCGCACGACAGGGTTCCACGCGCTCCCCACAGTGGAAGGGCGGCGGTGTTGTCTTCGGGCCACAGGTCCGTTCACACGAGATTCCATTCCCGAAGCGCATGCGCCGTGCAGCCCTCTTGGGTGCACTCGCCGCCAAGGTTGAAACACTCAAGATCATCGACGTGCTCGGCATCGAGACGCCAAAGACGCAAGTGATCGCCGGTATGTGCTCCGCACTCAAGGCCGGCAAGCATGTGCTCGTGGTTTCGCCAACTGTCGGCACCGCGCTGGTCAAGTCTGCCGCGAACATCCCGTACCTCTCGGTACTGCGCGCCGACTCGCTCAACGTCGTTGACCTCGTCAACGCCGACACGATCATCGTGGAGCAGGCAGCCCTTGCCGAGATCCAGGAGGTGTACGGATGAACCGCACCCCACACGAGACGATCCTTCGCCCCGTGATCTCCGAGAAGTCGATCCTGCAGTCGCAGACCGGCACGTACACCTTCGCCGTGCACGCCGACGCCTCCAAGATTGAGATCGCCGCCGCCATCGCCTCGCTCTTCACCGTCAAGGTGAAGGAGGTCAACGTGCTCACCACCAAGGCGAAGGAGACGCGTGGCACACTCGCCCGCAGCCGTTTCCCAGGTAAGACGACCCCATGGCGCAAGGCCATGGTCACCCTCGCCCCTGGCGAGAAGATTCAGTTCTTCGAAGGAGTCTAACCATGGCACTTCGTCGATTGAAGCCAACCAGCGCCGGCGTCCGCGGCATGACCATGCCAACGTTCGACGAGATCACGACCGATGAGCCGCACAAGCCGCTCACCGAGAAGCTCGTGCGCGGTTCAGGGCGTAACTTTCAGGGGAAGATCACCGTTCGTCACCGCGGTGGCGAGCAGAAGCGCCTCTATCGCAAGATCGACTTCCGCCGCAACAAGTTTGGCGTGCCAGCTCGCGTGGCGACCGTTGAGTACGATCCAAACCGCTCGGCGCGCATCGGCCTTCTGAACTACGCCGATGGCGAGAAGCGCTACATGCTCCTGCCAAACGGCCTCTCAGTTGGCGACAACGTGGTCTCGGGTCCGGATGCTGAAGCGAAGGTCGGAAACGCCCTGCCGCTCGGTCGCATGCCGCTCGGTACAACCGTCCACAACATCGAGTTGGTTCCTGGGAAGGGCGGCCAGATGGTTCGCTCCGCCGGAACCGCCGCACAGCTCGTCGCCAAAGAGGGCACATTTGCCACCATTCGTATGCCCTCCGGCGAGATGCGTCTCGTCCCACTTCTCTGCATGGCAACCGTGGGCCAGGTGTCGAACCTTGACCACGAGAACATGGCGATCGGTAAGGCCGGGCGCGCGCGACACATGGGCAAGCGCCCAGAGGTCCGTGGCTCTGCAATGAACCCGGTCGATCACCCTCACGGCGGTGGCGAAGGCAAGGCCCCAACGGGTATGCCTCCGAAGACGCCTTGGGGCAAGCCTGCGATGGGTCTTCGTACCCGCCGCAATAAGTTGACGCAGCGGCTGATCGTCCGCTC
>JAPLHR010000100.1 GCA_026389535.1 Chloroflexota bacterium | reverse complement strand
GTGCCTCTGCCCAGGTGTATGTGCTGCCAGGACAATCCCAGCAGGTGTTTGGAACTGGTGTGGCGTCGGGGAAGCAATCCACCGATGCGCGCTCTGGATCAGCGCATCGCTCCTGGAACTCGATGTATGCGGTGCAGTCGTAGGCAATCCCCTCCACGATCTCGCCGGCCGCAACGCGCGCGCAGATCTCATTTACCGCAGCCGAATCGAGGCCCATATTGATGATCACCGCCGAGCTCGTATCTCGCGGTGGCCCAGGCACCTCGGCTGGCTCTACAGAGAGCACCGCCACCGGCAACAGCGTCGCCAGGGCAAGAATCACGCTGGCTGCGAAGAGTGGGCGGATGCGCTTCATTTGACTACCTCATGCTCCTAGTTGGAAGGTGCTGCGTTCTCCTTAAGGTACGCCACAACCTCGGCCCACGAACGGAACGGCTCATGCCCGAAGTGGATCCACTGCTGTCCTGGCACCTTCCCAAACGCTTCTGCCCCGTTGTTTGGCCGGTCATCTACTAGGTAGTGTCCGCGGCTGAGGTGCTTGTTGTGCGAGAGGGTCAGCCGCTTGTAGGCGGGTGCGCCAAGGTGCCGCTTCACCCACTCCAGCTTGTCGGACCAGGCGCTCGGGTTCTCCCATGGCGCCGTCGAGAGGATGTACGTATCAAAGAGCTCGCTCAGCTCGTGATACGCCTCGATGGCACCCGGCATCGGCTGCATGAGGGCAAAGAGCCCAGGGATCTCGTCGGGGCCCTCTTTGTGCTGCTCGAGTATGGCTGGGTCGCAGGCGGCCATCCCCGAGGGGAAGTCCACCAGCACGTTGTCCATGTCGATGTAGAGGGTCTTCTTCATACGGAATCCACCATACGCGCATCGTACCCGCCCTAGGCGTGCCACTCCCGCTTTTCAAGGGCGGCTATGCTGAGCACATGATGGATTGGACCTATCCAGAGACGAACGACGAGGCTGGCATCTTTGAGATCGGCCGGCGGCTCGCCATTGAGCTCGGGCGAGCGCCCGACGTCACACGCTTCATCTACGACTCCCGCGAGATGCTGCTGGCAACCCGCGAGATTGAGCGCGGCGCCAAGGGTGGCCGCCTGCTGACCGGATTCCAGACGTCGTCAAAGCTCGAGCACGAGATTGCGCGATATGAGGCGCTCATGGCCGCCGGTACGCGCATTACGGTGCTGGCCACTGGCGCGAAGCCGAGCGACCCGCGCTTAGAGCCACTCGACTACCGCGAGCTGCAGCACAGCACGCGTGAGCTCCCCAACCAGTGGGTGCTCGCATCAGATGATCCTGACCAGCTCGCCTTTGTTAGCTATGAGATCGGCGATCCAGCACTCTTCGGTGTTGGTGGCGCGGCGACGGCGGGGAAGCGCTTCGTTGGCTTCGTCAGTGACGACCCAGGTGTCGTTGCACTGCTGATCACCGCCCTCGATGGCGTTCCTCGACCGATCCCGAAGGCGGCTCCACCTCCACCATCACCAACTACGATTTCGCTCATCGCCGACATCAACAATATGGCCGCCCCCGATGTGCAGGCGGGGCCCGGCGCCGTGGTGATTGCGGTTGGCCGCAACGATGACCGCCGTGCCTTCCTTACCGGTGCAGCGATTGCAAAGCGCGATGGTCGCTCGATCGTCCTTGTTGATCGCAGCTCAGAGGGGTTCACCGACCCGTACATGGACCTGCGCGGCGACGATGTGAATCGCCCATCACCGAATCGACTCTTCAACGAAGACATTGCGCGACGCGAGGGGCGAGGCCTGCTCGTGAACTTTCTCGAGGCGGCACGACTCGCTGGGTTAGAGGCGGGCGGCTGGTTCCCCGTGAAGGCTGGCGTCTTCGTCTTGCCACCTGAGGCGGCAAAGCCGGGCCTTGCAGAGCGTCTTCGTGGCATGGCACTCGATAAGCTCACCGCTCAACTTGGAGCGCCCGTACTCGTTGCGCAGTAAGCGGCGCTTCGCCGCTATTCGATAACGAAGGGCTTCACGCTGGTATCCACCACGCCTAGCGCTTGGTTGTGTTTTGCACCTTCGGCTCATTCGTTACGGGTAGCCGCGGACAGGTGCAGCGCTCGTCGAGCGGCACGCTCTTTAGGGCGTACTCAATGTGTTCGCCACAGCCCTCCCAGGTTGGCTTGCCGCAGGTGGCGCAGGCGATCTCGTGACACATGGTGGTTACCTCTCTGCTGCTGCGGCAGCGCGATTGTCAAACTTTGCCGCCGATTCAATCGTAGGGTAGCGCCAGATTCGGGCATAGCCAAAGATCACAATGGGGATCACCGTCTGCAGCACGGCACCGACAATGAGCGCGTTTGGTCGGCCGAAGGCGTTGCCCAAGAAGCCGCCCAGCACGAAGCCGAGGGTGGCACCGAAGCCCCAGGCAAGCGTGCGGTTGATCGACATGACGCGCCCGAGCAAACGGTCGGGAACCGCCTGCTGGCGATAGGAGGTGACCGGCACGATGTAGATGAGCAGAAAGTAACCGCCAATGAAGAAGTTGGCGATCGAGAAGAGTGGCGCCAACTCGCGCGGCACAAAGGCCGCCAGTGGTAGCAGGAACTCGTTGAGGCCGAAGAGGGCGGTGCCGATGATCAGGAGCTTGCCAAATCCCACACGCTTCACTAAGTACGGCGCGCTGATGCTGCCAAGGAATCCACCAAGGAAACCGGCTGAAGCTACTGCGCCGATCAGCGCGGGCTCAAAGCCAAGGTCGATGCGCTGAAAGATGATCGCCTGGCCGATCATGATGCCGTACGCAATATTGCCATTCACCCCTTCAAAAGTGATCAGGCGTAAGTTCGGTCGCACCCAGAGTGCGCGCAGTCCCTCCTTCAGGTCGTGCACAAGTGAGTTGCGCTTTTTGGGTGACGGCGGCTCTGGGGTACGAATCGCGCGCAACGTCACGTAGCTCACCGCGAATGTAACTGCGTCCACCACCATCACGAATGGTGCGCTAAAGATACCGATCAGCGCGCCCGCTAACCCCGGCCCAACAAAGCCCGCGCCCTCGCCCATGATCGCCATACGTGCGTTGAGCTTGAGCAGCGTGACGCCACTCGCGAGTCGCGGAGCGTATGCCGGCCACGCCACGTTGAAGAAGACGGTCGCGGCACCGAGGCCCACCTGCATGGCAATGAGAAGCGGCAACGTCAGGACACCGAGCACGTAGGCAAGTGGAATCGCAAGCAGCAGTACCACGCGCACCAGGTCAGCGGCGAGCAGGTAGGCGCGTCGCGACGAGCGATCAACCCAAACACCAGCCTGCAGCCCAATGAAGAGGTACGCGAGCGTTGACGCCGCGCCGAGGAAGCCTGTGCCGAGTGAGTCGGCGCCAAGCAGATCAACCGCCATGATCGGCAGTGCCAGCTGCGTGATCGAATCGCCAACCAGCGAGATCCCTTGGCCGGCGGTAACGAGACGCAGGTCGCGCGGGTCGTTCTTGATGATTGCTGCGGAGCGCGCCATTTACTTTGCCGAAAGTTTGATCACGTTCGAATCTGTGCGTGCGCGCTCGTATCCAGCCTGGTACATGAAGACGCGCAAGAAGGCGTACTTTCCGGCGATCTTGCTGGTTACCGTGAGTTTGGTTGATGTTGCACCCTTGATCGCCGCGCAGCTCGTGCGCGGCGCGGCGCTACAGATGTACCACTGGTATTTGAAGCTTGGCGTTGGGCCGCCAACCCACGTGCCACGTGTGCCTGACACAATGTTCCCGATCTGGTTGATGCGGGGCTGGGCCGTTGCACGTGCAGGTGCGAACACCGTGATGCGAACAGTGGCGTAGGCTGGTTGATGCCACTCATTGCCATCTTTAAAACCTTGCAAGATGCAGGTGCCAACCTTCAGGTAGCGAATGGTACGCCCGCTGACCGTGCAAACCGTTCGTGTGAGCGACGTTGCGACGAATGGCGCCATGGTGCTCCCGCCGCCGTTGCCATAGCTTCCTGTGCTACCGACAGATTGGTAGGCGGGGCCCACCTGGAAGATGAGTGGCGTTTGCGTGAGCCTAAACACCTCAAAGGTGCGCGTCACCGAGTCAGCCGCGCGGTAGGTGCTTGTACCGGCCTGCTCGGCAAGAATGGTGCAGGTACCTGGCCTGAAGACCTTCAACTCAAAGTTGGCGCCATTGAACTGTGGCTCGCACACGCTGCTGGAGAGGCCCGAGTAGCTGATGGGCAAACCAGCGCTGCTGAAGCGTGGGAGGAGTTGGGCAGCGGTTGGATCAAAGCTGCGGTCACTCAGAGCATCGAGGCCGATCGTCTGACTCCCTTGCACGATGGTGAAGCTGCGCTCAATGGAGGTTGCGCGCTCATAGACGGCGTCCCCCGCCTGGGTCGCGAGCACAGTGCAGGTGCCCACGTTGAGCAGGCGCAAACCCCATGTCTCAGAAGGGCTCGGGGGGGCGAGTGCTTCGCAAACGGTCGGCGTGCTGATCTCGTAGCTCACGCTTAGCCCTGAGCTCGCGCTCGCGGTGAGCACCGGCGGGGCTGTGCCGTACGGAACATCTGCTGCGGTGAGCAGCGGGCCCGCGCCAAAGCTGATCGTTTGTGGTGTGCCGGTGATCGTGATGTTGACGCTCGCACTCGCTGCCACGTGGTCCTCGGCGGCGGGCGTTGCGGCATTAAGGGCACAGGTTCCTGTGCTTGTTGCGGTAAGTGTGCTTCCGGCCAAGGTGCAATTGGTCGCACTCTCACTGGCGAGCTCTAGCGTGACAACGCCAGAGAAATCGCTTGCTGCGGAGACGGTTGCGCTCTCACCAACCGCCATTCGGTCTGGTGCAGTGATCGCAATCGTTGGTTGACCCATGTTGAGCGCGCCAACGGCGTCGAGGAGCCCCACTCCGCATTGATGCTGTGAGCCAGTTGGGGTTTCACTTGTTGTGACGCACGGCCGCAGGGTATCGGCAGGGAACGGCCGAGCGCCGGCGTAGATCGCCGCCTCAATCTGGCTCGGACCCCATGTTGGATGCAAGCTCGCAACAAGTGCAGCGACACCAGCAACATGCGGTGCCGCCATGCTTGTGCCCTGATAATTCGTGTAGCTATAGCCAGTGAGCGTGCTGGCGCCGGTGCCGATCGTGGAGAGGATGCCCGAATCGCGAGACATGTCACCACCTGGTGCGGCGATGTCAATGATGCTGCCGAAGTTCGAGTAGTTCGCCAAGCCGCCCACTCGGCCCGTCGCTGCGACAGTCACCGTGTCGTTGCAGTTTGCTGGCGTGAAGTTTGCCGCGTCGCGGAAACTGTTTCCCGCCGCCGTAACGACAACGGTGCCAGCGGCACGTGCTTGCGAGATCGCATCTTGTAGCGTTGACCAGCAGGAGCTGCCGCCACCAAGTGACATGTTGATGACGTCAGCCGGATGCACATTGTCTGTTAGGCCGAATGCACTCCATGGGCGCCCGTCCCAACTTGTGGTGAGGCCAGCGGCCCAGCGAATGCCATCAATGACATCGTTGAATGATCCGCCACCCGCACCAAGAACGCGCACATGTTGAATTGACACGTTCGGTGCAATGCCACTGATGCCAATCTCGTTCTGCGCCGCACCAATCGTGCCCGCCACGTGCGTGCCGTGCCAAGTCGACGGATACCAAGCCCAGTCGCCTTCGTCGGTTGGATTCATGTCACGTCCGTCGCCATCGCGTGCGGTGCCACTGTTCTCAATCATGTCGACGCCCCAACCGTCGGGCATGTTCGCGATCAGATCGGGATGGTTCGTTTGGCCAGTATCAATAACGGCGACAACGACACCGGCACCTGTCGAGGTGCCCCACGTTGGTGCAACGTTTGCAGCGCCCTCTTTTCCTGTTGTCGGTGCGTGCATATCCCACTGCGATGCGTAGTACGGGTCAATCGGATCGATTAGTGGAAGTGCGCGAATGTCAGGGATGACGCCAACGACACCGGGTGCCTGCTCCCACGCAGCGAGTGCCGTCTCTGCATCTTGGCCAGGTCGCAGTTGGATCTCACGCGTCTTTCCGTCGTCACTCAGCGCCGTGCCAACGGTGGTGTTGTAGGCGAAGCGAATGGTCAGTGAGTCGAATGGTTCAGCTGCAATTGGGGCTTGCGTCGCGGAGGCGCGTGCAGGAGCTGGCGCGGCAATTGCGCCGAAGATAAAAAGAGCCGCCATCACGGCGGCAAGCAGGCGGCGCGTCATGGTAGTTATTCGCCGATCGTTGCCCAGATGAAGCCCATCATCAGGAAGAATCCCGAGAAGAGGGCGACGAGGCCGACCGAGCCGTACGGCGATGCGGCGGTCTTATCGGTGAAGGTGCCAAGAAGGAGCCCGAAGCCGACCGCCCAGACGAGCCAGGCGCTGCCCCACAACATCTTGCCGTTGGGGCCAGTGACGAAGCGGCGCACCCAGGGGGTCTCGCGCTGCTCAGAGCTCATTGCGGCCCTCTGGAAGATGAAGACGAAGCCGCCACCGATCGCCATCGAGACGAAGAACTCGATCGGGTGGGCGAATGGGAGCGTGAACATGTCCATGGGTGAATCATAGCGGGGGTGGGGGGCAGAAGGTGCTGATCTCTGGCACGATCAGGGCATGCTCCACTGGCTTGACGCGATCGTGATCCCCTTCCTGACCTCCCTCTATGGGGCCGTCGGCTACCTAGGGGTGGGCGTGGCCATGGCGATCGAGTCAGCGGGGATCCCCCTCCCATCAGAGTTGATCCTCCCCTTCGCCGGCTTCCTCGTGGCCGACCCTGGGGCGATCGAACCCCTCACCGGTGCCGCCTGGAACCCGATCCTGGCCGTGCTGGCGGGCACCATTGGCAATACCGCGGGTTCCCTCCTTCTCTATTGGATCGGTGCCCGGGGTGGCCGGCCGTTCTTGGAGCGCTACGGCCGCTTCCTGCTTATTCGCACCCACGAGCTCGACCTCGCAGATCGCTTCTTCACCAAGCACGGCTCGGCGACCGCTTTCTGGAGCCGCATGCTCCCCGTGGTGCGCACCTTCATTAGCTTCCCGGCCGGCGTGGCCCGCATGCCGCTGCGACCATTCATCGTCTATTCCACCGCCGGGGCGCTGATCTGGTCGGCGCTGCTGGTGGGAATTGGGGCCGCGCTCGGCTCGCAGTGGACACAGATTCGCGAGGCGCTCGCCCCGGTTGATACGTTCTTGGTACTTGCCGTTGTGGCAGGGGTGCTGCTCGCACTCGCCTGGCGGCTTGGATTGATCGATCGCCTGCGCACGCGAAGCAAGTAGACCGTTGTGAAGATTGCAATCGTTAGCGACATTCACGCCAACCTCGCCGCACTACAGGCGGTTCTCGCCGACATTGATGCCGTTGCCCCAGGCGCTGCCATCTGGCACACCGGCGACATCGTTGGCTACAACGCCGAGCCGAACGAGGTCGTTGCGCTGCTGCGTGAACGTGGCGCCGTTGGCGTGATGGGGAACCACGATGCGGCAGTGCTTGGCGAACTAGACGTGAAGTGGTTCAACCCTGCCGCGGCTGCTGCCGTGAAGTGGACGGCGACGCATCTCACCCCTGAGAACGCCACGTGGCTGCATGCGCTGCCAAAGATCAGTGAGATGGGCGCCGCCACGCTCGTGCATGGCAGCCCGCGCGAACCGCTCGGTGAGTATGTGATTGACGCTGAGGGTGCGCGTGAGAATCTCGAAGTGCTCTCGACGCCGGTGCTCTTTCACGGCCACACCCACGTTCCCGCCTACTGGGCGCTGCGCGGCGGTCAGCCGACGTCAGTGGTGATTGATGGTCGCGCCCAACCGCTTCTCTCACCGTCACTGATCAACGTTGGCTCTGTTGGGCAGCCGCGAGACGGCGACGTGCGTGCGAGCTGGGTGCTCTGGGATCGCAGCGACGATGGTTCGGGGATCGGCGCGCTCGGCACCGTGCAGTGGCGACGTGTTTCCTACGACGTTGCGCAAACGCAATCGCTCGTGCGCGCCGCTGGGCTGCCAGAATTTCTCGCCGCACGTCTCGCCGAAGGGCACTAGCCATGGCCGTGCGACGGCTACCGCCATTCGAACGACTCGGTGCCTTCATGCACGCGCATCGGCGCGCAGTGATCGGCGTGTGGGTGGTGGTACTACTGCTTGCGCTGCCATTCGCGCCACAAGCGCCAGGCGCGCTACAGGCGGGTGGCTTCGATCTACCAACGCTAGAATCGGCACGCGCCCGCACGTTGCTTGAAAAGGAGCTTGGTGCGCCACCATCGGCGCTCGTGCTGGCAATCTCTTCTAAGACCTTGGTTCCTGGCACGATGGAGTTCGAGTCCGCAGCGACGCGAGCGGTGGCCGCCGTCACGAATGCGCCACATGTCGTTGCCATTCGCTCGCACCTGATCGCACCATCGCAGGTGAGCGTTGCCAACCGCATTGTGTACGACATCGTGTTCTTGGATCTCGGGCCTGACGATTCACCAGCTGCACTCGATGGCGTTGCCGCGGCACTCGTTGCAGTTGATGGCCTCACCGTGCAGATCGCCGGTGGCCCCGCCTTCTACGCCGACATTCAGAGCGTGTCGGAGAGCGACCTGCGCCGCAGTGAGTTGATCAGCCTGCCGCTCGC
>JAPLHR010000064.1 GCA_026389535.1 Chloroflexota bacterium | reverse complement strand
CTGCTCACGGAGTGGATCGCGGACAAGGCGAGCGCGCCAGTCCTGAAGTAAGCGAATCGCACGATGACGGCGGCGAGGTCAGCCCGTAAGGGAACCCTCGTCGCCGTCATCAGCACACTCGTCGTCGCGACACTCGTCGCGGTCTCCATCGGCTCATCGCCGAGCTGGCCACTCGTTCAGAAGGCCTTCTTCGACGGAACCTACTTCTCTACCTCGCTCCCCGACGTGATTGGCGCATTCGCCATTAACATCCAGCTCTTTGTGCTGGCAGAGATCCTCATCCTGCCGCTCGGGCTCTTGATCGCACTCGCGCGATCAATCACTAATCCTGCCTTCACGCCGCTGCGGATCTTCGCCACCATCTACACCGACTTCTTCCGTGGTGTGCCGAGCATCTTGCTCATCTATGTGCTCGGCTTCGGTGTGCCTGCGCTGCGCCTTCCTGGCGTGCCGAAGGAGCCGTTCTTCTGGGCGCTCGTGACGCTGGTGTTGATCTACAGCGCCTACGTGAGTGAGGTCTACCGCGCCGGCATTGAATCCATCCACCCGTCGCAAGAGCGGGCGGCACGGGCGCTCGGCCTAACACGCTTCCAGGCGCTGCGCTACGTCGTGTTGCCGCAGGCGCTCCGCCGCGTGGTGCCGCCGCTCCTCAACGACTTCATTGGTCTACAGAAAGATACGGCGCTGGTCTCAATTCTTGGTGTCGTCGAAGCCTTCAAGCAGGCGCAGATCCTGAAGTCGGCGAACTTCAACTTCACGCCACTCATGGTGACCGCGGTGATCTTCCTGGTCATCACAATCCCAATGACGCGCCTCGTTGATCGCCTCGCTGCGAAGGATCGCGCGGCACAGCAGGGGGGCACCCGCTGATGGCCCGCAAGGCAACAAAGCAGGCAGCTGCGCCGGTGCTGGAGCTGCGCGGCGTCTCGAAGCGCTACGGGCGCTCACTGGTGCTCGACAAGATCGACCTCTCGCTCGCCGAGCACGAGGTGGTCTGCCTGATCGGCGCCTCGGGCTCGGGCAAGTCAACCCTGCTCCGCTGCGCCGACCTCCTTGAGCCGATCGACACCGGGAGCATCACGCTCGACGGTCGCACGGTGAGCGCTGACGACCGCGATGCGGATGCCACGCGACGTCAGCTCGGCATCGTTTTCCAGGGCTTCAGCCTCTTCCCGCACCTCACCGCGCTCGAGAACGTCGCGCTTGCGCCGCGCGTGGCGCTCGGCCTGACCGCCGCTGCGGCAGAGAAGCGTGCCCGCGCACTCTTGAAGCAGCTCGGGCTTGCCGCAAAGGCGAACGCCTATCCCGACAGCCTCTCGGGTGGGCAGCAGCAGCGCGTGGCAATTGCGCGCGCGCTGGCGACCGAGCCGAAGGTTTTGCTGCTTGATGAGATCACGAGCGCGCTTGATCCGGTCTTGGTCGCCGATGTGCTCGAGGCGCTGCGGGCGCTGGCCAAGGGCGGTGCGACAATGTTGATTGCCACCCATGAGATGGCCTTCGCGGCCGACGTCGCCGACCGCATCTGCTACCTCGAAGGCGGGCGCATCATTGAGCAGGGCTCCCCAGAGAAGATTTTCAAGACTCCACGGGACCCACGCACCCGCGCATTCCTGAAGCGTGTGCGCTCTGTGGGAGCAAGCGCCCTCCGCTAACTAGCCGCGATACGCCTTCAATACTGGGCTCACGATAAAGTGAACCAATGAGCCGTATGTATCGCGTCAAGATTGCTGGGCGTTGGACCGATGCGCCAAAGTGGGCGCTCGACCTCCCTTTTGAAGTTCGCCCGATGCGTGGCTTCACCGCTGCCGCCTGGCCGCACTGGCGCCCCACCCTCGAACTGCTGGCGCGAGCCACCGCACGCGCCAAGCGCAAGCTCGAGTGGGTGCGTATTCATGACCACACCGGAACGCGTCGTGAACCGGCACATCCATTCGGTTGGGTGATTACCGAAACGGGCGAAATGTTCCTCTGCTCCTACGACAAGGGGACCGCGCTGCATGAGCTTGCGCACCTCATCAGTGGTGATTCGCATGGTGATGCGTGGGCGCGGAAGTGCTTTGAGCTGCATCGCACCTGGCTACGCGGGGCGGCAATTAAGGCGGCCGACCTTGAGGTCACGCGCTACCTCTCTGGGCGGCGGGAGTGGAAGCGACGATTCGGCGAGCGGCCGCCAAAGCAGCCGGTGCCGAAGAGCTCCTGGGTTACCGAGGGTCGACGGGCGGCGGCAGCAGGGCGGTAAGGCGCTGCACGTAGGCGGCACCAGCCGCCTCCCAACTGAGGCCACCACGAATCGCTGCGAGGCCAGACTCAATGCGGCTCGCACGTTCTGCTGGATCTGACGCTAGTCGTCGAATCACGGCGGCAGCCCCCTCCGCACTCCCCGATGTGTAGCGTGCGACTGATGTTTCAGGGACAAGATCGTCAAGGGTCTTGAGCCGTGTCCCCAGTACGAGGCGGCCGCTGGCCATCCCCTCAAACACCTTGTTGGAAATGGAAAGGTCGGTGAACTCATCGAGCCGCGTTGGTGCCAGTGCAATATCGGCGCCACGAATAAGCGCCGGTACCTCTTCAAATGGAATGCGACCGAGGAACTCCACCGCGCTCGCAACGCCAAGTTCTGTCGAAAGTTCACGAAGTGCCTGCTCGCGATCACCGCGACCCGCAACGACCAGGCGCACCGGGAGCGGCGCCGGTGCTGCGCGAAGGAGCGCGACGGCGCGAATGATGACGTCAACCTCGTAGATGGGGGTGAGCGCGCCGGTATAGACAAGTCGTAGAGATCCGTCGGCCATCCAGGTTCGATCACCTACTGTTGCGGCTGCAAAGCGTTGCGTCTCGGGGACGTTGAGGAGCACCTCCACCGCATCTGCGCGTCGCGGAGCGATCGTAACTAGACGATCACGAAGGCGAGGGGCGGTGACAAAGATCCAATCGGCGATGGCGATAGAGCGTCGTTCGGCAAACGAGACGAGCGAGACCATTGCTCGCGCAGCCACTCGCGTGAAGAGTGAGCGCGACGATCGCGCGAAGCGCATCCGGAAGAGCTCTGGCGACGCCTCGTGCAGATCGAGGATCAGGCCGATGCGGTGGCGTCGGCGCAGTGGCAGTGCCGCGAAGACGAGCCAGTCTGGAACGCTATTTGCATGGACCACATCAATCGGTCGCTCACGGTCAACGCGGAGCAGTTCGCGTGCGGCCAGCACGGCGAAGCGGCCGTACTCAATCACGTAGGTGCTGATCCCGGCCCCCTGGTGCCGCTGGACCGGCTGTCGGTAGAGCTGAGCGCCGTCAAGCTCGCCCCGTGCAGGATCACCGTCACGCTGAAGGGAGATGATGCTGACGTGCCACCCAGCGGCAACCGCGGCGCGGGCGGCCCGCCGAACGCGCGGATCTTCATCTACGTACGAGTGCACCACGAGTGCCAGGTGCGGCATGAACTCCCTCGCCTTCTCTAAGTATCTGGGCGATCGTAGCAGGGGCTTGGCGCACGTCAGGCACGCAGGTGGGGGGCAGAACCCGTACACTCTCCCCCTTATGGAACGCCGAAAGATCTTGCTTGACGCCGACGTGGGGATCGATGACGCGATCGCCATGCTGCACCTTGCTGGGCGCAGCGACGTTGAGTTGGTTGCCGTCGGGAGCGTGCACGGCAACATCCCCTCAGACCTTGCCGCCACCAACGCCCGCCGCCTCCTTGAGCTCTGCGGGCTTGACGATGTGCCGGTCGCCATTGGTGCGCGCCAACCGATGGCGCAGCCGCTAGCTACCGCCGAGTGGGTGCATGGTGAGGATGGTCTCGGCAATACGAACCAGCCCGCGCCAAAGCGCGGACCTGTTACCGAGGATGCCGTCTCGCAGATCCTTCGCCTAACGCGTGAGATGCCCGGAGAGATCGATCTCCTCGCCGTTGGCCCACTCACCAACCTCGGGCTCGCCCTCTGCCTTGACCCAGAACTTGCCGGGCGCGTGCGCTCTGTCGTGGTCATGGGTGGCGCCATCGCCCACGAGGGGAACGCCTCCGCGACCGCTGAGGCAAACATCTGGCACGACCCTGAAGCGGCAAACCTCGTCTTCGGCGCAGAGTGGCCAGTCACCATGGTTGGGCTTGATGTGACCCAGGTCACGCGCTTGCGCACCAAGGAGCTTGCCGACATTGAGGCGATCGGTTCAGTGCGTTCAAAGTTTGCCCTCAAGGTGTTGAGCCACTACCTCGATGTGTATCAGCGAACGTTCGGCACGCGCGAGTGCCCACTCCATGACCCGCTCGCCGCAGGCATCGTTGCGGACCCGACCTATATGACCGAATGGCTTGATCGTGCCGTTGAGGTGAACACCACCGGCCCAACGCGCGGCGCAACAATCATCGACCGACGCGCCTGGATGGCCCCCGCGGCCGACGCCCGCGAAACGCGAGAGCGCAACGGCGGCAAGGATGCCACCCCTCCACTCGTACGAGTGCCGATGAAGGTTGATGGTCCGCGCTTCGTCGCCGACCTGATCAGCTCGCTCAAGTAGGAGCCCAACGCGCCACAACCGTGCCACCCTGCTGGCACGCGCACCTGCCACACTAAGAACATGAAGAGGACTCAGCGCACCCCCTGGCTTGCGGCCGCAGCCCTGGTCGCCCTGATCGTTGGCTCCATCGCCGCGCCGCGAACGTTTGGCTGGGGTGCCGGGCTGGTCGCTGCGGCCGACGAAGAGCCGATCGACGGGGACCCGATCACCGACGAGAGCGCCGATCCCGATGAGAGCACGTCGCCGGACGAGAGCCTCGATCCCGATGCTTCCGCACCTGCTGAGGAGGAGCCTGAGCCTGATCCGGGGCAAGACCCCGGAGAGGAGATTGACCCCGACGCCACGGACGGCGAAGGTGGCGAAGACGACGATGTTGAAGTATCTCCAAGTGATGAGCCAGCTACGCCAACGCCACCAGAGCTGACACTCGGCGATCTACTCGCCGCCGCCACTGCCAGCACACCCTTTGATGCCGATCTCGCGCTGCAGATCTTGCAGGACTATGCGCCACCGGGTGTGCGCGCGATTGAGGTCGCAGATCGACAAACCTTCCGCAACGCACGCACCTACACGATCCGCGAAGTGCGTAGCTGGTCGCGACTTCCGCAGCTCGGCACGTCGAGCGCAACGGTATGGATGCGGTTCGTTGGCGGATCAGAGCGAACGCCGTTCGCCGTTTCCGCTGGGCGAGATCGAACCGATCCTCGCATTAGTAGCGTGCGTGTTCGCGAAGGGCGAGCATCGCGCGGGAACCCAGCGCCATATCTTCTGAAAATCGCTGGAAGCGATACGGGCACCGGAACTGTTGCCATTGAGGTGCGGGTTGGCTACGAGAAGCCGCTCAGGTTCGCCGCTGGTGATGAGATTGAGATCGGCCCCTTCATGAAGACTACGGGCGGGAAGGTGATCTTGTTGATGCGCGGTGTCACCGTTGAGGTGCGCCTGATTGATGCAGCTGGGAACGAGAGTTCCTGGCGCCGGGTGCGCCTCCCCTAGCTAGAGGATCGACCGCCACCGCGTTGCCGCGTACGCCGTGGCAATCAGCGCCAACCCACCTGCAACGATCAGCGCGCCTGGCGCCCCAATGAGCGACACCACCGCACCTGTGCCGAGGCCGCCGATCGGCGTGGAGCCGGCAAAGACCGTGGTGTAGACGCTCATCACTCGACCGCGTAGT
>JAPLHR010000044.1 GCA_026389535.1 Chloroflexota bacterium | reverse complement strand
GATGACTGCGTACATGGTTCCCCTGTCCTTACTGTCTGTGCGCCGTACAGGCGGCGCCTGCTGGGCGAGTCGCGGTCTGACGGACGGGTCAGTCGCGGGAGGGGAAGTCTACGATCAGGGCTCTCCCGCGTCAACCGCGCCCTATTGTTACATGATTGGTGATGAGCCTCCGTCGTGTACTCGATGGCTCTGCACGAGAGCGAGGCCGAAGGCGAGCGAGATTGCGGAGGCTCCGCCGTAGCTCACAAAGGGGAGGGTGATCCCCGTAATGGGGGCAACGCCGAGGTTCATCCCAATATTGACGAGCGTCTGGGAGAGGACGACGGTGGCCATCCCTCCGGCAAAGATCACCCCGAACTCATCGGGAGAGGTCCAGGCGTGCCAGACCAGGCGCCCAACCAGAATGGCAAGCAGAGCGATCACAAAGAGGCCGCCAACCGCGCCGAACGCACGGACGAGCGCCGCAAAGACGAAGTCACTCTCTTGTACGGGGAGGGGGGTCAGGATCGCGGTGCCATCGGCGCCTGCGCCAAAGAGGCCGCCCCCCCTGATCGCCTCGAGTGAGCGCAGCAGTTGGTATTTCGGCCCAGCCGGATCGGCGTTCGGGTCGATGAAGGCGAGGAGTCGCTCCTTCTGGTAATCCGCCAGCACTACGACCCACGCCAGGGCGCCGCCAATAGCGACCAGGCTCGCGAGGGCAGCGATCCAGCGTGTCGCGACACCAGAGAGATACAGGGCGCCAAACAGCGCCGCGATGAGGACGAGCGCCGTGCCGAGGTCAGGCTGTGCCACGACGAGGAGGAACGGTGGCACAACAATGGCGCCCGCCAGCAGTAGATCTTGCAGCCCGCCGCTCGCGCGGTCCGCCCGCGTGAGTGCTGTGGAGATGGCGACGAGCGTCAGGATCTTACTGAGCTCACTGGACTGAATGGCAAGACCAAAGATTGCGATCGCTCGGTTGTTCCCGCCAGAGTCGACGCCATAGATCAAGGTGATGACCAGCAGCAGAATGTTTGCAGCGTAGAGCGGCCAGGCGAAGGTGCGCACCCAGCGCCAATTCACCAGCGCTGTCACGCTATAGACCACGATCGAGAGCAGTGTCCACGTCAAAGAACGAACGAGCAGTGAGCTCGGCGTCAGCAGCTCTTGCCCGTAGCTGCGCGCGTTCAGCCAGGCCATGCCGATTCCGGTCAGCGCCAATAGCCCAACGGCGGCTGCGGCGATCCAGTCTACGCGGCGAAGGGCGGAGCCGAGCGGCGAATCGAGCCTATTCACCGAAGTGATTCCCGCGCGCCAAGAGCCCCGCCGAGCGATAGTCCCGCTTCAGTTCGTACTGCAACTGCAGGTAATACTTCGTCACCTCTTTTGCCGCATTACCAACAGTGTTGGTGCCATGCATGAAGACCACGTAGGCGAAGTCCGAGTCGCTCTTTGACCAATCGTTCGTTGGGGCGACGAAGCCGCCCATCCAGTTGTGGAACGGGAGTCGGCCAAGGCTGTCACGCACGCCGTACTGCGCGGTACCGCTCTTTGCCGAAACGAAGAGTGGCATTCGCGAGATTCCTTGTGATGGCCCTGGATTCAGCGCCATTTTGCGCCCTGCGAGGCGCATCTCGCGATAGGTGGACTCTCTCATTCCAACTTCAGCATTTGCGACTGGTGTGATCGGCGTAACGCTTCCGTCTGCATGGGTGATGCTGAGTACGACGTGCGGCCGCCAGAGTGTGCCGCTGTTTGCAAGCGCGGCAAACGAGTTGAGCACTTGGATCGGCGTCACCAAGTCGTACCCTTGGCCCTGCGCCGATTGCAGCACCTCAGCGTTGTAGAGGCCACGATTGATGGTGGCGCGCGCCCATGTTTGATCGGGGATCAGCCCCGAAATCTCACTCGGTAGATCAATGCCGGATGGCGCACCGAAGCCCCACTGTCGACCACATGTTGCAAGTCGATCAATCTTGATGAGTCGTGCGAGTTGGAATGTCACCACATTGGAGCTCCACGAATACGCTTCAGAGGGTGTCAGCGAGCCACCGAATCCCACACGATTCCACTCATAAAACTTCTCGCCGTCCACTTCGAGATAAGCCGTAGATTGGAATCGTGATGTTGGTGTGACGAGGTTGTTGTCGAGCGCACAGGAGTACGTCACAAGTTTGTACGTACTCCCCGGAGGGAAGTACGAGCCAACCGTATGGTTCAGCAGCGGCGAAAATTTGTCCGCGAGATATTTCTGATACTTCGCGTTGCTGATCCCTGCAGAGAAATCGTTGTTGTCATATGTGGGGAGTGAGGCCATGGCAATGATCTCGCCGTTCTGCGGGTTCATTGAGGCAACGACGCCCTCCTTGGTACCCGAACCTTTGAGCCCCCACTCCAACGCAGTCGTTGCGCGCTGTTGCGCCTCAATATCAATGGTGAGTGTCAGTGATGACCCGTCAACCGGAAGTTTCGTCACGCCAAGAATCCGCACAAGGCGACCCTTTGCGTCAACTTCAACTTGGCGAACTCCTGGTGCGCCGCGAAGGGTCTCCTCATAGCTCGCCTCAACGCCTGCGCGTCCAATGAAATCAACGACGGTGTACCCGGCTGGCGCGAGTGTGCTCGCCTCAACTGCATCAATGCGGCCAACGTAGCCCACGATGTGGCTGATGAGCGTTCCGTACGGATAGACGCGTCGAGCCTCAACAACAGTCTCGACGCCAGGCAGGCTGGCGCGCTCTTCATTGATGAGCCGCGCAGCGCGCTCGTTCACATTGTTAGCGATGCGAATTGGCTCCCACAGCGAGCCGGTGCTGCGGTCAAGCAACGTGATGATGCGCACGGGATCCATGTTCAAAATCTCGCCGAGTGTTTTCACAACACTCGCGCGAATGGTGAGCGACAGGTCACCGGGGCGAATCTGCACCGCGTACACCGCCACATTTTTCGCAAGCACGCGCCCGCTGCGGTCATACACCAGCCCGCGCGCCGGCGTGATGAGCTCTTCAACAATGCGATGGCCGCGCGCCACGGTACTCGTTGTGCCCGACGAGGTTGTCGCGCCAAACTGAATGAGGATTAAGCGCCCGCCGAGCCCGCCGAACGTTAGAAGAACGACAAGTGCGGCGGCAAAGAATCGCAGCGGGCGACGTCGACGAACCTCACGATCGGTTGGTCCACCGCCGCCCGGATAAACCTGAGGGGGTGTCATATTGTTGCGCTACCCGCGAAGTGATCGGTCGAATTGGTAGCCCCTGCGTCGACGCTGTCCAAACCAGGCCAAGGCGCTGCCAGCCACAAGGTTCAGGGCGAGCGCGAGAACGTTCTCACCGATACGGCCGATCCCTCCGCCGCAGAGCAGGAAGATCGTCACGCTACTCGCTACCAGCCCAAACAGGAGGGCAACGAGTCTCTTGAGGAGCAGGGCATCGCCAGCACCACGAATCTGGCTCGCAACCAGCACGCCAGCGATCATCGCAAGGCTCGTAAGCCCAAGTGGCCGCAAGAGGGTGACGTCGATCGTCAGCCCGGCCAGAGTTGCGGCGGCCAGCACGAGCGTGCGCCGATCAGCTGAGGCTGTAACAATCAGCAGTACGATTGGCAGGTTGATCGCGCGCTCCAGCCCGAGTTCGGGCAGGAGCCGCGCCTGAATGAGCGCGGCAAGCACGATTCCGAGCACGTAGCCGAGTTGCTTGTTCATTGCCTCAGGATACTCCCGCAGGCGCCTCGGCGCACCCCCCGGTCGAACCGCTGTTGTTCCACGTGAAACATGCCCAGCGGAACCCCGCCGTAGCCCCCTCCTGCTACGATAGAAGCGTGAATACCACCACCCAGCACTCTGCCGGATCACACGTGCCGATCATCGTGTGTGCGAACCAGAAGGGCGGGGTTGGCAAGACCACCACTGTGCTCAACCTCGCCGCTGAGCTCGCCCATGCAGGGCGCCGCGTGCTCGTGGTCGACCTTGACCCCCAGCGAAACCTCACCAGTGGCCTCGGATTCACCCTTCCTGAAGGGGCGCCGACCGCCTACGACCTCCTTGTTGGGCGCCGACCGGCGACGGAACTGGCCCAGCCGACCTCGATCCCGAACCTCACGCTCATTCCGGGCTCTGCCGACCTCGCCGGGATCGACGTTGAGCTCGCCACAGGCGACGAGAGTGGCGAGCGCCAGCTTGCGGTTGGCCTCCGCAGCGCAGGGGATGCCGAGGTAATCCTCGTGGACACCCCCCCTTCGCTCGGCCTGGTTACCGTCAGCGCCCTCGCGATCGCTGATGCCGTGCTTGTTCCTGTGCAGTGCGAGTACTACGCCCTGGAGGGGCTCTCGCAGCTCATGGCCACGATTCGCCTCGTGCGGGAGCGTCTCAACCCCGCCTTAGAGGTGAATGGCCTCCTCTTGACCATGCTTGATCCCCGCACGAAACTTGGCAGCGACGTGGTGCGCGAGGTGGAGAGCCACTTCGGGGATCTGGTCTATCGAGCCCGTGTGCCGCGTTCGGTACGCTTAGCCGAAGCGCCAAGCCACGGGATTGCGATCCGAAGTTACGCGCCAGGCACCTCGGGTGCTGAATCGTACGCACAAGCTGCAGCGGAATTCGATGCCCGGGTGTTCAACGGAACCCCTGTAGGCGCCAGCCAGTAATAAGGAGGGAGCATGGCGAAGAAGGCCAGCGGTCTCGGGCGAGGCCTCGGCGCACTGATCCCAGAGGCGGCGAGCGCCGTGGGGGCTACGCGTGCAGGCGCGCTGGAGATTCCGCTCAGCAAGATCAAACCGAACCCATATCAGCCGCGCACAGAGTTCTCGACTGCTGAGTTGGCACAACTCGCCGAGAGCATTCGTGAGCATGGGGTGCTGCAGCCCATCGTTGTCGAGGAGGGGCCGAACGGCTACACGCTCATTGCAGGCGAGCGACGTCTCCGTGCCTCAAAGCTTGCAGGAAAGAGCACGATCCCCGCCGTCGTGCGCGTTGTTGGCAACCAGTCACGCCTTGAACTCGCACTCATTGAGAACGTTCAACGCAGTGACCTGTCGCCGATTGAAACGGCACACGCCTATCGACGTCTCGCCGATGAGTTTGGATTGACGCAGGAGCAGATTGCGGTGATCGCCGGCAAGGCGCGCACCACTGTTGCAAACACGCTGCGCCTTCTCGATCTCTCTACTGATGTGCAGAACGAAGTTGCCGCTGGGCGACTCAGTGAAGGGCATGCGCGCGCGCTCGTTGGCCTTCCCGAATCAGAGCAGGCGTGGCTCGCGCGCACCTTTGTGCGCGATGCAGTAACCGTGCGTGGCGCAGAGGCGGCCGCGTCAACGGTTCGTGATGCTGCTCGCGGTACAATCAGCACGAAGCGAAAGACTGGCGCACTGCCAAGTGGAGAGCTCGCTGCACTGCAGCGCGATCTTGAGGGGCATCTCGGCACTCCGGTGCGCGTGAAGCCTGCTGGTAAGGGCGGACAGATCGTGATCGATTACTACTCAAATGAAGAACTGCATCGGCTCGTAGAGCAGATCAAGGGAGTGAGTGAGTGACCGAAAAGAAGAGTGCTATAGCCGCAACGGGTAGCCGCGCAAAGAAGGCATCCGGCGAATATGGCGCATCCAGCATTCAAGTTCTTGAGGGACTTGAAGCGGTACGCAAGCGTCCCGGCATGTACATCGGCTCCACCGATGAGCGCGGTCTGCATCACCTTGTCTACGAAGTCGTCGACAACTCTGTCGACGAAGCGATGGCCGGGCATGCAACACGCATCGTTGTGCGCATCAACAAAGATAATTCCATCACCGTCGCCGACGATGGTCGCGGCGTTCCAGTTGGTAAACACTCCACCGGGAAAGATGCGCTTGAGGTTGTGCACACCGTGTTGCATGCCGGCGGAAAATTCGGCGGCGACGGCTATAAAGTTTCTGGTGGACTGCACGGCGTCGGCGTCTCGGTCGTCAATGCGCTGAGCATCAAGCTGCGCGTTGAATCAGCGCGTGACGGATTCGTTTGGTCGCAAGAGTATGAGCGCGGCGTGCCACGCACCAAAGTTGTCAAGGGAAATCCATCGGCTGGCCGACGTGGAACACTCACCACCTTCTTGCCCGATCCAGAGATGTTCTCGAACACTGAGTACTCGTTTGAGACGCTTGCAAATCGTCTGCGCGAATCCGCGTATCTCAACAAGGGTCTTTGGATGACGTTGCTGGACGATCGCGCCGATCGCGAAGCAACCTTCTACTTCCAGGGTGGCATCGTCTCGTTTGTGCGCCACCTCAATCGCAAGCGCAAGGTCACACACGATCGACCTGTCTACATCGAAGGGGTGGAGGGGACGACCACCGTGGAGGTCGCCTTCCAGTATCAGAGTGACTCATGGTCCGAGACACTCCTTGCGTTTGCGAACAACATCAACACCGTTGACGGTGGAACGCACGTCACCGGATTCCGCGCCGCACTCACCAGCTCGCTGAATGACTGGGGCCGCAAGAACGGTGCGATGAAAGACAACGATCCAAACCTCACCGGTGAAGATGTGCGCGAGGGCCTCACCGCGGTGATCAGCGTGAAACTTATCGATCCGCAATTCGAGGGCCAAACAAAGGCGAAGCTCGGCACCGCCGAGATCAAGGGGATCGTGCAGACAGCCGTGAACAAGGGCCTGACGCAGTTCCTTGAAGAGAATCCTTCAGATGGTAAAGAGGTGATTCGTCAGTCGCTCAACGCGGCGCGTGGACGCGAAGCGGCGCGCAAGGCGAAAGAGCTCGTCATGCGCAAGGGCGCACTTGAGGGGAGCGCACTCCCTGGCAAGCTCGCCGACTGCCAAGAGCGCGACCCAGCCAAGTCTGAGCTCTACATCGTGGAGGGTGAGTCGGCCGGTGGTTCGGCGAAGCAGGGTCGCGATCGACGCTTCCAGGCGATCTTCCCGCTGCGCGGCAAGCTGCTCAACGTTGAGAAGGCGCGCATCGACAAGATTCTCGGCAGCGACAACATTCGCACGCTGATCATGGCGCTCGGCGCCGGCATTCAGGATTCCAGCATGGAAGATTCGAACGGCCGCTTCGACATTACGAAGCTGCGCTACCACCGCATAATCATCATGACCGACGCCGATGTCGACGGGGCGCACATTCGAACACTGCTGCTCACCTTCTTCTATCGCTATATGCCAGCCATCATTGAGGCGGGCTACCTCTACATCGCCCAGCCGCCGCTCTACCGCGTGAGCACGGGCAAGGAGACGAAGTACGCGTCGACCGAGAAGGAGCGCGACGAGGCGATCGCCTCGTTCAAGACGAAGAACGTCAGCGTGCAGCGCTTCAAGGGCCTCGGCGAAATGAATGCCGAGCAGCTCTGGGAGACGGCGATGAATCCCGACAACCGCGTCTTCTTGCAGGCGCGCATTGAAGATGCCGCCGTCGCGAATGAGATCTTTGAGATGCTGATGGGCGAGCGCGTTGAGCCGCGCCGCGACTTCATTAAGGCTGAGGCTCACAAGGTCCAGAACCTGGACGTATAGGGGGCGATGAGGGCATGAGCGACGAGGCACGAGTGAGCGTCCGTTCGATTCGCATCGAAGACGAGATGCGAACGAGCTATCTCGATTACGCGATGAGCGTGATCGTGGCGCGCGCACTCCCTGACGTTCGCGACGGCCTCAAGCCGGTCCACCGCCGCATCTTGTACACGATGGGCGAGATGGGCCTCTCTGGCGGCTCCGCCTATCGCAAGTGCGCCGCCATCGTCGGCGAGGTAATGGGCAAGTACCACCCACACGGCGACGGCGCCCTCTACGACGCACTCGTGCGACTCGCACAAGACTTCTCCATGCGTCATCCGCTCGTTGATGGCCAAGGAAACTTCGGCTCGGTTGACGGCGACTCCGCCGCTGCGATGCGCTACACCGAGGCACGCCTCACCTCAATCGCCGGTGAGATGCTCGCCGACATCGAACACGAAACTGTCGACTTCACGCCGAACTACGACGGCACGCAGAAGGAGCCAAGCGTTCTCCCTTCGCGCCTACCGAACCTGCTCATCAACGGCTCCTCTGGTATTGCTGTCGGCATGGCGACAAACATTCCGCCGCACAACCTTGGCGAGATCGCCGACGCCGCCATCGCCCTGATTGCTGACCCTGAACTCTCCGTCGACGATCTCTGCAAGTACGTCAATGCGCCAGACTTTCCAACCGGTGGCATCCTCTACCGCTACGACACCATTAAGAATCCACTCACCGGCGCAACGGAGCGCATTGATGCGGTGCGACAGATGTATGCGCACGGACGTGGACGCGTCGTTGTGGATGGTGCAACGCACTTCGAAGAGGCGTCACGTGGCGATCGCACGGCGATCATCATCACCGAGCTGCCGTACCAGGTAAACAAGGCATCGCTCGTTGAGAAGATTGCAGACCTCGTCAAAGAGGAGCGTCTCGACGGCATCGCCGACCTGCGCGACGAGTCTGACCGCGACGGCATGCGCGTCTACGTTGAGGTTAAGAAAGATGCGAATCCACATAAGGTGCTCAACAAGCTGCTGAAGCTCACCCCGCTGCGCTCTGCATTCAGTATGAACATGCTCGCGCTCGTCGATGGGCAGCCGCAGACCCTCTCGCTGAAGTCGGTACTGCAGCACCACATTGACCACCGCCGCATCATCGTGCGGCGCCGCACCGAATACGAACTGAAGAAGGCACGTGAGCGCGCCCACATCCTCGAAGGGCTCAAGATCGCCCTCGACAATCTTGATGCGGTCATCAAGACGATTCGTGCCGCAGCCGACGTTGATGTCGCACGCACCCATCTCATGGAGCGCTTCAAGCTCACCGAGCTGCAGGCGCAGGCGATCCTCGACATGCGTCTTGCGCGCCTCGCCGCCCTCGAGCGCAAGAAGATTGAGGACGAATATCTCGAAGTGATCAAGTTCATCGCCGAACTCGAAGACATCCTCTCTCGACCGGCGCGCATCTCCAAGATCATCTCGGATGAGTTCGCCAAGCTGAAGGAGAAGTTCGCCGATCGACGTCGCACCAAGATCGCCCAAGATGCAACGCGCGAGATGTCGGACGAGGACCTGATCGCCGATGAAGATGTGGTGATCACCATCTCCGGCCGCGGCTACATCAAGCGCCAACCGCTCACCACCTATCGCCAGCAGCATCGCGGCGGCAAGGGCGTGATCGGCATGACCACGCGCGAAGAGGATGCGGTCGCCACGCTGCAGGTCGCCAACACCCACGATTACGCCCTCTTCTTCACCAACAAGGGGCGCGGCTTCAGCGCCAAGGTGCACGAGATCCCTGACGCCTCGCGACAGAACAAGGGAATTCCGATCGTCAATCTCCCAGGGGTGCAGGTCGAGTCGGGCGAGACCCCAGTCGCCACGATCATCCTGAACGGCTTCACGCCAGGCAGCTACCTCGCCTTCTCCACCAAGAAGGGGATTATTAAGAAGACGGCCATCGAGCAGTTCGAAAAGGTGCGCTCCACCGGCATCATCGCCATCACCCTCGATAAGGGTGACGAGCTCGCCCAGGTGATTCAGACCTCGGGCGAAGATGACCTGGTCATGGCCACCCGCCAGGGGCGTATCTGCCGCTTCCACGAGCGCGAGGCGCGCGCCATGGGCCGCAGCGCTGGTGGCGTGATCGGCATTCGCCTCGCCCGCCAGGGTGACCTTGTGGTCGCCATGGCCGTGGCGGAGCCTGGTGCCGACCTCCTTGTCCTTACGGAGACCGGCCACGGCAAGCGCGTCCCTGTGGGCGCATTCGCCCGCAAACACCGTGGCACCCAGGGTGTCCGCCTGATCCCGCTCGAAGGGCGCAAGACGGGCCCGGTTGTGGCCGTGCGCCAGGTCAGCGAGGCCGACGAAGAGGTGATCTTGATCAGCGCTGAGGGGCAGGTCGTGCGCACCAAGCTCGAGAGCATTGCCACCCGCAAGGACGGCAGTGCCCAAGGGGTGCGTGTGATGACCCTTCGTGAGGGTGACAAGGTCGCGGGAATCGCCGCCTTCCGTACGGGTCTGGCAAAGCGCAACGGCACAGGCGACAATGAGGACGAAGCTGACGAGGCTCCAAAGATCGCCAAGGTTGTGAAGGCACCTCGCCCAACAACCAAGGGTGGCACTCCTTCTAAGGGGAAGCCAGTCGCAAAGGGGAAGCCAGCAGCGAAGCCAAAGCCGGTCGCAAAGGGGAAGCCAGCCCCGAAGAAGCGTACGGGTCGCTAAGAGTGACCCGTCCAGAGAGCGGAGGGCGGCGATGAGGGCAGATTCGATCGACGTCTACACGGGGAACGCCAACCCCGAACTTGCGTCGAAGATCGCACGCTACCTCGGACGCCAGATCGGCAAGGCAGAGGTCTTTGCCTTCGCCAACGAGAACATCTTCGTCAAAATTCTCGACAATGCTCGCGAGAAAGATGTCTTCATCGTGCAGCCCACATCGCGCCCGGTGAGCACCTCCATCATGGAGCTGCTGATCATGATCGACGCGTTCAAGCGCGCCTCGGCCGGCCGCATCACCGCCGTCATTCCGTACTACGGCTACGGGCGCTCCGACAAGAAAGATCAGCCGCGCGTGCCGATCACGGCACGACTTGTCGCCGACATGCTGCAAGTTGCTGGCGCAAACCGCATCCTCACCCTCGACCTACATCAGGGCCAGCTGCAGGGATTCTTCAACGTTCCTGTCGACGAGCTCACCGCCGTGCATCTCCTCTCCAACTACATGCGCCGGCGCGGCACCGAGAACCTCGTCGTCGTGACCGACCTTGGCTTCGCAAAGCGCGCGCGCACCTTCGCAGAACTCCTCAACGCACCACTCGCGATCGTTGAAAAGCGACGCGAAGGGAACAACGACCAGGCCGAGGTAGTGAACGTCATCGGTGACGTGAAGGGGAAGCGCGTCGTCATCGTCGACGACGAAATTGACACCGCTGGAACGCTTACTGAAATTGTCCGTGCGATTGAGAAGGCCGGCGCGATTGAGGTAACCGCATGTGCAACACACGGCGTCTTCTCTGGTCCGGCGATTGAGCGCATCGAGAACTGCAACGTGCTCGAGGTGGTGGTGACCGACTCCATCCCAATGCCGATCGGGGCAAAGAGCACGAAGATCAAACGCCTCTCCTCTGCGCCGCTCTTCGGTGAGGCCATCCGGCGCATTCACCTCGGTGAGTCGGTTGGCGCCCTCTTCGGTAAAGAGTCGGCCACCGCCGAAGAGATGCTCTTCTGGGATGAACACCAGTCAGGACCAGTCTCGACCGTTCCGACGAGCGAGAAGCGAACGCGACGATGACACTGAAGCTGCATCGCCCGGACGAGCGTGGTGCAATTGTTGCGCGCGCTCCCGAGAAGAACGTGGACTGGCGCGCATCGCTGCGTAGCCCGCGATGGAGCGCCGCACCGATGAAGAATCCTGAAATGAATCCGACCAGCAGGCCGGCAAGCGCCCTCTTCTGGGTAGTGCTCGCCGCGCTTACCTTCGGCATCCTGGTGATCGGGTACTCCGCCGGATTCTGGCGCTAGGCCTCTCCCTGCGATGGTCTTTGGCTTTCTCTCCCGACTTGTAGATTCAAACGACCGCGAGCTCGGTCGTCTCAAGCCGATCCTTGACGCGGTCAACTCGCGAGCCGACGAGATGGAGGCGGCAAGCGATGGTGAGATCCGATCGCGCATTGACACCATCTCTGCCGTGCTGCGCACACTTGAAGGTGATGCACTGAAGGCGGCGCTGGACAACGAGTTGCCAGAGATTCTCGCCGCCGCTCGCGAAGCATCGCGCCGCACCACGGGGATGCGCCCGTACGACGAGCAGATCCTCGGTGCCATCGTGCTACACCAAGGGAAGATCGCCGAGATGCGCACCGGTGAAGGGAAGACGCTCGTCGGCCCGCTCGGTGCCACCGTCAACGCTGTTGGTGGCCGTGGCGTGCATGTGGTGACCGTGAACGACTACCTCGCCCGCCGCGATGCACGCTGGATGGGCCCGATTTTCGCCTTCATGGGTCTCAGCATCGGCGTCATCGCCCACGACAGCTCGTATCTGTTTGATCCCGAATATCACAGCAGCGACGAGCAGACCGCCACGCTGCGCCCCGTCACCCGACGCGAGGCGTATGCCGCTGACGTGACTTACGGCACGAATAATGAGTTCGGATTCGACTACCTGCGCGACAACATGGTCACCGAACTTGAGCAGCGCGTACAGCGCGGCCACGCCTTCGCCATCGTCGACGAGGTCGACAACATCCTGATCGACGAGGCACGAACGCCGCTCATCATTAGCGGGCAGGCGGCAGAGTCGCAGGATCTCTACGCAACCTTCTCAAAGCTTGTGCCGCGCCTGCGCGCGCGCGATGCTGGCGCAGAGGGCGGCGGCGACTACTTCTTTGACGAGAAGGAGAAGGCCGTTTCGCCGACAGAGGGCGGCGTCGCTCGCGTTGAGCAGATGCTCGGCATTGAGAACCTCTACAGCGGTGATCCACTTATGGCGCGCCACTTTGAGTCAGCGCTTCGCGCGCATGCACTCTTTAAGCGTGATCGCGACTACATCGTGGAGGGCGGCGAGATTGTCATCGTCGACGAGTTCACCGGGCGAAAGATGCCGGGGCGACGCTGGTCTGAAGGCCTCCATCAGGCAATCGAGGCGAAGGAGGGACTGCACGTTCAGCGCGAGTCGGTGACGCTTGCAACGATCACCTTCCAGAACTACTTCCGTCTCTACGGCAAGCTCGCCGGCATGACCGGCACTGCAATGACTGAGGCGGAGGAGTTCAGCAAGATCTACAACCTTGAGGTCACCGCGATTCCCACGCATCGACCAATGGTGCGCGACGATCAGTCCGACCTTGTGTATCGCACTGAGCGCGCCAAGGACGGCGCCATCGTGGAGCACATCAAGGAGCGACGTGCCGCTGGCCAGCCAGTGCTGGTTGGCACCACATCGGTTGAGCGCTCCGAGCATCTCGCCGCGCTACTGAATCGTGAAGGAATTACTCACAACGTCTTGAACGCCAAGCAGCACGAGCGTGAGGCGCCTGTCGTTGCACAGGCGGGACGCAGCGGTGCAGTGACGATCGCCACCAATATGGCCGGTCGCGGTACCGACATCGTGCTCGGCGGTAATCCTGCCGGGCTTGCCTCTGAGGCACTCCGCGTGCGCGGACTCAATCCTGCCGAAGTTGATGCGGCAACGTACGCAGAGGCGCTCGCTGAGGCGGAGCGCTCCTGTGCAGCCGATCGCGAGATCGTCCTCGCCGCGGGTGGTCTCCGCATTCTTGGCACCGAGCGACACGATTCACGCCGCATCGATAACCAGCTCCGTGGTCGTGCCGGTCGCCAGGGCGACCCTGGTTCGTCGCGCTTCTACCTCTCACTTGAAGACGATCTGATGAAGCGCTTCGCAGGCGAGCGCGTGATCGGCCTGATGGATCGTCTCGGCTTTGATGAGACACAGGCGCTTGAGTCCTCGATGGTCAGTCGAACAATTGAAGGAGCACAGACGCGCGTTGAGGGGTACAACTTCGACATTCGTAAGCGCGTCGTTGAGTTTGACGATGTCATCAACAAGCAGCGCGCAACCGTCTACGGTGAACGTAACCGCGTGTTGCACGGCGACGATCTCAACCTCACCGTTGAGGATTCACTCCGCGCAGAGGCGCGTTCCATCGTGATGACGCACTGCCCTCCTGGCCTTCCAGGTGACTGGAGCCTTGAAGCGCTGCGGGGTGATCTGCGACGCGCAGGCATTGAGCCGCCTGAGGGTCTCAACAACATTGTCGAAGATGCAATCCTAATTGATGCGATTGAGGTTGCTGCGCTCGAGGCGCTGAACAAGAAGGCGGAGGAGTTCGGCCCAGAGATTTGGCCGCGCGTCTTGCGCGCCGTGATCTTGCGCAGCATCGACCAGCTCTGGGTGGAACATCTCACTGAGGTGGATGATCTGCGCCGCGGCATCGGGCTGCGCGGCTATGCACAAGAGGATCCGCTGAACGCCTTTAAGAGGGAGGCGTTCAAGCTCTATGACGAGTTCCAGGGACTCATCCGCGTCAGCATCGGCCGATCGATCTTGCGCGTCAGCGTGGTGCAGCAGGAGGCGCCGCGCCCCAAGATCGTCGCCACCAGCGCAGCGAGCACCACGTCAGCCCCAGCGCCAACGGCGCCTGTTGTGGCTGCCGCCACTGTCGGCCGAAACGACCCGTGCCCCTGTGGCTCCGGGAAGAAGTATAAGAAGTGCCATGGCGCATAGCGTGAGCAGCAAGTCCCCCGTGGATGCCGCGATTCGGCTGGGTGAGGGTGCAGGATGAGCGTCGACGCCGCCTCCCTGCGAGACCTCCTCGGCCGCATCGAGGCAACCTCGGGGCGTCTTTGACCCTGTAACAAAGGCAGCCCGCCTGGCCGAGATCGAGGCGGCGATGCTCGCCCCCGGCTTCTGGGATGACCAGCGCGTCGCTCGGCGGCTCGCCCGCGAAGCGGAGGGGCTCCGCGAGGAGCTCACCCTCTGGCGAGAGCTCACCACCGCCGCGCGCGACCTTGGCGAACTCTTCGAGCTGGCCGAATCAGAGGCCGACCAGGGGCTGCAAGACGAGGTCTCTGCGAAGGCGGCGCTCCTTGAGAGCGACTTCGAGAAGGCGCGCACCTCACTCCTCTTTAGCGGCGAGTATGCCGACGCCGACGCCGTCGTCACCCTTCAGGCGGGCGCCGGTGGCACCGAGGCGTGTGATTGGACCGCCATTCTGCTGCGCGCCTACATGCGTTGGGCGGAACGACATAGCTTCGCAACGGAGATCGTGGACTCCACCGAGGGTGAAGGCGCTGGCTATCGCAGTGTTGTTCTAGAGATCCGCGGTCGCAATGCGTTCGGATGGTTGCGTGCGGAGCGCGGTGTGCATCGCCTGGTGCGCATCTCGCCATTCGATGGGCAGAAGCGCCGACAGACAACCTTCGCAATGTTTGAAGTGATTCCAGAGGTAGAAGACGGTGCCGAGGTAACGCTCAACTGGGATGAGATTCGCGTTGACACATATCGCTCCAGTGGCGCTGGTGGCCAACATGTGAACAAGACAGAATCCGCAGTGCGCCTCACTCACCTTCCAACCAACTCTGTCGTCTCCAGTCAGAACCAACGTTCACAGATGCAAAACCGTGAAACAGCCGAACGCATGCTGCGCGGCAAACTGATTGAGTTGAAGATTCGTGCGCGCGAAGATGAGCTTGCACGTGTGCGCGGCGAAACGATCTCCGCCGGCTGGGGGAACCAGATTCGCAGTTACGTTCTGCACCCATACCAGATGGTGAAAGATCACCGCACTGGCAGCCAGACCTCAGACACTGTCGGTGTTCTTGATGGCGACTTCGATGCGCTTATTCTCGCCGAGCTTGAGCGTGTCTCTACTGGGGCACCGCTCGCTGGCGGCAGCGTGGATGAGGAGTAGGATCGACCGATGAGCAACGCAGTAGATCTTGGTGCAACCGAGGGTGCAGTCGTTGACCTGCAAGGAATCTCTGTGACCTACCCGAGCGGCCACATCGCCCTCGGTGATGTGAGCCTCACGATTCAGCGCGGCGAATTCGCCTTCCTTGTTGGGCCATCGGGTGCAGGGAAGTCCACCCTTATCGGACTTCTCGTTCGCGACGTGCTCCCAACGGCGGGCGAGGTGTACGTCGCAGGCTTTCCAGTGCATCGCCTCTCTGGCGGTGAGGTGCCGAAGCTCCGTCGTCGAGTCGGCGTCATCTTCCAGGACTTCCGTCTCTTGCCACGACGAACTGTTCGGGAGAATGTTGCCTTTGCGCTCGAGGTGACTGGAGCGGCACCAGATCTCGTTGCCACCGCAACGGATCGTGCGCTACGCATCGTTGGCTTGGTGCGACTCGCCGATCGTTACCCATCTGAGCTCTCTGGCGGCGAGCAGCAGCGCACCGCAATCGCGCGCGCCATCGTCGGTGAGCCAGAGCTACTCATCGCTGACGAGCCGACGGGCAACCTTGATCCGCTCATCAGCTGGGAGATCATGGAGCTCCTGATGGACATCAATCGACTTGGTGTCACGGTGCTGGTAGCGACGCACGACTCTGACATCGTGACCACGCTGCGCCGTCGTGTGATCGGCCTCGAGGGTGGCCGCCTCATTCGCGATGAAGCGAACGCAACGTATCACCGGGTGGGCTGATGAGCGTGCAGCGCGAAAGCCAGTCGAATCGCGGTCGCCTGATCCGGCTGAGCATCTCTGCGGCGGCAAATGGGCTCTCTCGTAATCGATTAGCAACGATCGCCGCCACAACGACGATGACGCTGATGCTCATGGTCCTCGCTTCGGTGCTCGTTATTCGAGCGGGCCTCGACGCGGCGCTCTCATATGCCGATTCAAAAGTTGAGGTCATTGCTTATGTCAAGAACTCCGTCACCGAGAGTGAGGCTCGCTCTATTCAGGTGCAAATTGAGGGGATCGATGGGGTGAAGGGGGCCACGTATGTGAGTGCGGACGATGCGCTTGCCGCCTTCAAGGTGCGACTGAAGGAGCGCGGCGAGCCGGACCTCACTGGCAACCTTGGCGTGAACCCGCTCCCTGCCAGCTACGAGATCTCCCTCGATAACCCTGCAGACACGGGACGGGTTGCCGACGGTCTCGCCTCGATCACCGCGGCCTCCTCATTTAGTCGCATCATTGATGGGCGGGCGCTTGCGGAGAGTCTCGTCGCCATTACTAGTGCTCTGCGCATCGTTGGGCTAATCATCGTGATCGGCTTCTCACTTGCCGTGCTTGCCGTGGTCGTCAACGCCATCCGGCTCGCCATCCTGGCACGAAGCGATGAGATCGCCATCATGCGCATCGTTGGCGCGAGTGCCACCTGGGTGCGCCTCCCATTCATTCTCGAGGGGCTCGCGATCGGTGCTGCCGGAGCGCTGATCACACTCTTCATCTTCGGCATTCTGAGCGCCAGCATTGGTGCCGTCATGCTCAACCTCTTCCGCGTCCTTCCAGTGCAAACCTCGGCGATCCTTGCTGGGCAGGTCGGCGCGCTACTCTCTCTCAGAGGGCGACTGAACTAGTCGCCACGCGTAGCGAAGGAGCACCACCATGAGCCTGACACCCAACGGAACGCCGCTCTTCACGCGGGCCGGTCGCCTCCTTCTCGCCGTCATCATTGCCGTTGCCGCCTATAGCGCTGGGTTGCGCTCCAGCGACAACGCTGCGCAAGAGAACGGCACCCTTGATCTTGCACGCTTTAACGAGGTGCTCACCCTTATTCAAGAGCAGCATGTTGGTACGGAGACAGACGAAGATCTCCTCAACGGCGCAATCAAGGGCCTCGTCAACTCATTAGATGATCCGTACTCCCAATACCTCACCGCCGAAGAGATGGCCTCAATGAAGGAGAGCCTCTCAGGGAGCTTTACCGGCATCGGCGCCGTGATTGACCTGCGCACATCAGTGGGTGAGCTCTGCACTGCGATCAGTAGTGATTGCCTCCTCACTGTTGCTTCGACGATTGAAGGCGCCCCCGCGCGTGCCGCAGGGATCCTCAGTGGCGACAAGTTCCTCGCCGTTGATGGCGATGCGCTGACGGGACTCTCCGTTGACCAGGCGGTACTCAAGGTGCGTGGCGCTGAGGGAACGACCGTCGTCATCACCGTTCTCACGGGCGGCACTGCGGCGCGCGATGTTTCGATCGTTCGCGCAAAAATTGAACTTCCAGCCGTGGCGACGGAGCAGCTGCAGACGGCCGCTGGAGGTCGCGTTGATTACATTGCGCTCAACGAGTTCACCGACATTGCTGCCGACCAATTCCGTGTGGTGCTGCAGAAGATTGTTGACGCTGGTGGTGACAAGATTATTCTCGACCTTCGTGATGATCCGGGCGGCTATCTCTCCACCGCACTCACGATCGCCAGCGAATTCATTGCCGACGGTGTGGTCTATATCGAAGAGAACAGCAAGGGTGAGCAGTCCAGCACCTCGGCGCAGGCGGGCGGGATCGCTACTGATGCCTCTATTCAGCTTGTCGTGTTGATCAACAAGGGGAGCGCATCGGCAAGCGAGATCCTTGCTGGTGCGCTGCAGGATCGCGGGCGGGCAATCCTGATCGGTGAGACCAGTTTCGGCAAGGGGGTTGTGCAAACGTTCATTGACCTCAGTGACGGGTCTGGTTTAAAGCTCACGATCGCCAAGTGGCTGACGCCAAACGGGCGCTGGATCCACAAGGTCGGCCTCACGCCAGACATTGCGGTCCCCTCGGCTCCTGAGGGCTCAGACGCCGACCCGGTGCTGGACGCTGCGCTGGCCGCCTTTAAATAGCACTCGTGTGGCGTAGTACTTGCGCCCGCCCTTGCGGAGGCGTATCCTTCGCCGCAGACGAAAGGAGGTGGTGTGCAGTGTCTAATGACAGTTGTACCGCCGCCTCTCACGAGGTCAGCGCATAGTTGACCCGCGAGAGCGGTAAAAACTGAGCAGAGCCCTGGCCTTCGGGCCGGGGCTCTCTCGTCTCCGCCGTTAGTCACCCCGCAGCACACCCGCCCACGGTTGGCGCGTACCCTACAGGGGCGCCTACGGGTGGCAACGCAGTTCGAGAGGAGGTAACGCTATGGCTAAGGCTCCAGTAAAGACGGCGCCCTCCCCTGCCCCAAAGCCGAAGGCGCCCCCCTCGGGGACCACGCTCTCCTCAAACCGCAAGGCCTCGTACGAGTACGAGATCATCGAGCGCTATGAGGCGGGGGTCGTTCTCTCAGGAACCGAGATCAAGTCGATTCGTGCTGGCAAGGCCGATATCGGCGACGCCTACGTGCGCCTCGAGGCGGGCGAGGGTCGCCTGATCGGCATGCACATCGCCGAGTGGCCCGGTGCCGCCAGCCAGAACCACGAGCCGAAGCGGGTGCGGCGCCTCTTGCTCCACAAGTCCGAGATCATCGCTATCGGCACGAAGGTGAAGACCAAGGGGCTCACACTGATTCCGCTGCGCCTCTACCTTTCGCACGGGCGTTGCAAGGTGGAGATTGGCCTCGGGCGCGGGAAGAAGGCCTTCGATAAACGTGCCGCCATCGCCGATCGCGAGGGGCGTCGCGAGGCGGAGCGCCAGCTCAGCGACTGGAAGCGGGGCGAGTAGTTTCGCTCGCACTAGCAATCGCGCCGCACGCGCGGTATCATCTCCCCCTTGGGGATGCGTGGTTTCGACGGAGATCCGCACCTTGGGAACGCGAGTCGAGGTTGCTATCAGGCCTCGTTAAACCGGTAGCAAAAAGAAGTAACTGGCAATCGCCAGCCTGCTCTC
>JAPLHR010000038.1 GCA_026389535.1 Chloroflexota bacterium | reverse complement strand
TCGTAAACCCTACCGTCGGCGGCCACCGTGTCGGGCCACGCTGAACCGTTCTCGGTGATGTAGATCTTCGGAGCCTTCCAGTGCTCCTTCAGTTTGATCAAGAAGTCGCGCATCACGCCGGCGTTCATCCCCCAGCCCATATCAGTTGTGGGCCCATCAATGTGATCCCAGGTTGTCTTCATGCCATCGCCGTTCGGGTCATTGCCGATCTTGGCCGGGAAGTAGTAGTTGAGCCCATGCCAATCAATGCGCTCCGAGATGATCTTCAGATCGTTTGCCTGAATCGGCATGGTGATGCCGGCAGCATCAATCACCTCTTGCGGATACGTTCCGAAATAGATCGGGTCATGGAACCAGCCGCTGTCGCCGGCATCGTGTCGTCGCACCGCCTCGCGATCCTCGTCGGTGTCGGTTGCGGGCATTCCCGGTCCTACGTTAAGAACGATGCCCATCTGTGCTTTTGGCGCAATGCTGCGGGCCGCCTGCACCGCCAGGCCGTGGCCGAGGAGCAAGTGGTGCGATGCGGAGAACGCCGCCTGCGGATCTTGAATCCCAGGCGCCATGCTGCCGTCTAAATATCCGAGCCACGCCGAGCAGAGCGGCTCGTTCAGCGTCGACCAGTGCGTGACGCGATCACCAAGTGCGCCGAACATGACACTTGCGTACTCAGCAAAGGCAAGGGCGGTGTCGCGTGCGGGCCAGCCGCCGCGGTCCTCCAGCTTTTGTGGCAGGTCCCAGTGATAGAGCGTGGGGAAGGGCTCAATGCCCGCTTCAAGTAGCGCGTCAACAAATCGCTCGTACCAGGCGAGCCCCTTCGGGTTCACCGCGCCCGTTCCGTCCGGAATGATCCTCGGCCAGGCAATCGAGAATCGGTATGACGTTGCGCCGAGATCTTTCAGGATCGCGATGTCTTCGCGCCAGCGGTGGTACGAGTCGGTGCCGGGATCACCGTTCTCGCCGCGATGCGTCTTACCGGGGATCGTCGCGAAGCGATCCCAGATGGATTCACCGCGCCCATCCTCTTTTGTGGCGCCCTCAATTTGATAGGAGGCGGTGCCAAAACCCCAGGCGAAGTCCCTGGGGAAGCGCCGAGCTAAATCGCGATACTTGCTCATATTGCGGGCAACTTTACACGCAGCCTCAGCGGCCAGGGCCCTCGTTGCGCCAGTTGCGCCGCTGCGGCTCCCCCTTACGGGGCGAGAACGTCAAAGTTGGCGCGCATGCTGGCGTTGCCCGGTGATGTTGCTCGGCCTCCCCCTCGATGCCCTCATCGGCTCGGTGATCGCCGAGAACTTCGGGCTCCGTGCAGCCCTCTTCGCGGGCTCCATTGGGATCATCTTGGGACCCCTTCCGCTGCTGGTCTCTGGCATCGCGCGCGTGCACGCCCAGCCTGCCCACACTGAGTGCTGACCCCTGTAATCCGACGAGCGCGCTCGGGATAGCGGCGGAGCGCCTCACGCCGAGGGCGCGTATCATCTCAGGCATGAAGAAACTCTCTCTGCTGCTGGGGCTGGGCGCCGTTGCCCTCATTGCGAGCGGCTGCGAGGCTGCCTTCCCACGACCAGCGGTGACCGATCAGGCGATTGAAGTTCGCGCCCTCTACGACCTGGTCTTTGCCCTCGCCGCCGTCGTCTTTCTCCTGGTGGAGGGGCTCATTATCTGGTCAGTCATTCGCTACCGGCGTAAGCCGAGCGACTCCACGCTTCCCGTGCAGACCCACGGGAACCTCGTGCTTGAGATTATCTGGACGGTGATCCCACTCATTGTCGTGGTCGCCCTCTTCTTCGCCTCAGCTCGCGTGCTCAACATCGTTGACGACAGGCAGCCAGAGAACGTTGCGGTCAAGATCGAAGTGGTCGGCTACCAGTGGCAGTGGAAGTTCGCCTATCCAGCGGAGAAGATTGAGATCTTCGGTGCCGCCACGGCGTACCCCGAGATGGTTGTGCCGATCAATGAGCGCATCGAGATCACCCTGGTTGCTCAAGACGTTAATCACGGCTTCTACATTCCGCAGTTCCTCTTCCAGCGCGATCTAGTTCCTGGCAAGACAAATCACTTTGAGTTCACGCCGAACAAGCTCGGCACGTTCACCGGCCAGTGCTCTGCATTCTGCGGGCTGCTACATCATCAGATGGGCTTCACGGTGCGCGTGGTGACCCGTGCTGAGTACGACGCATGGATTGAGGCGACCCGCCCGAAGGAGGAGCCAGCCGCTATCGGCCCGATGACGGGCGTGGTCGCGGTTACCCTTGAGCCAGGCAACTATGTCGTGATGAGCAACATCACTGGACACTTTGCTCAAGGCATGTACGCAGACCTCGTTGTAGTAGCGCAGCCGTAAGGGAGATAGAAGATGGCAACAACCGTAGTAGGAGCCAAGCGCGCCGCCCCGTCAGCGCTCTATGAGTACCTAACGACAACCGACCATAAGAAGATCGGCATCCTCTATACGATCTCGTCATTCATCTTCTTGGCGATTGGTGGCCTCTTGGCACTCGGCGTTCGCGCCGAGCTGGCGATGCCTGGGCTGCAGTTCCTTGACGAGTCTTCATACAACCAGCTCTTCACCATGCACGCCTCAATCATGATCTTCTGGGTGATCATTCCGTTCCTGGCGGCGATCGGCAACTACGTGGTTCCGCTCATGATCGGCGCACCCGACATGGCCTTCCCGCGCATCAATGCCCTCAGCTTCTGGATGGTCCCATTCTCTGGGCTCGTTGTTGCATCGGGGTTCCTACTCGGCGGTGCCGCAGACGCCGGCTGGACGGCGTATCCGCCGGTCAGCAGCATCAAATACAGCCCAGGGCCAGGAATGAATCTCTGGATTGTCGCCGTCATCCTCGTAGGCACAAGCTCGATCCTTGGCGCCGTCAACTTCATGGTCACGGTCTTCCGTATGCGTGCACCTGGCATGACCCTCTTCCGAATGCCAATCCTTGTTTGGACGGTTCTCGTCACGAGCGTGCTCGTACTCATGGGCACACCGGTGCTCACCAGCGCCCTGGTGATGCTCTTCATCGATCGAAACTTCGGCGGCGCCTTCTTTGACCCTACGCTCGGTGGCTCGGCGATTCTCTGGCAGAACATCTTCTGGTTCTACTCCCACCCAGCTGTGTACATCATGGTGCTGCCGGGGATGGGTGTGATCTCTGAAATCATTCCAGTGTTTAGCCGTAAGCCGCTCTTCGGCTACAAGGCGTTCGTCTTCGCCACCGCCGGCATCGGCGCCCTCGGCTTTAGCGTCTGGGCACACCATATGTTCACCACGGGGAGCGTCTTCTTGCCCTTCTTCTCAGTGATGACCTTCCTGATCGCGGTCCCAACAGGGGTGAAAGTGTTCAACTGGATCGCGACCATGTGGCGCGGGCAGATCACCTTCGCAACGCCGATGCTCTTCGCGTTGGGGTTTCTTAGCATGTTCCTCATCGGCGGTATCAATGGCGTCTTCAGCGCCGCGGTCCCCGTTGATTATGCTCTGCACGCGACCTACTGGATCGTCGCGCACATTCACTACGTGCTTTTCGGAGGCTCATTCGTTGCGATCATGGCTGGGTTCTACTTCTACTTCCCGAAGATGACGGGGCGCATGCTCGATGAGGGTCTCGGGCGAGTGCACTTCGTGCTCATGATGGTTGGCCTGAACCTGACCTTCCTTCCAATGCATGCGCTCGGCCTTGCCGGCATGCCACGTCGCATCGCCGACTATTCGCCGACTGCGGGCTGGAACGACCTCAACCTCGCCGCCACTATCGGAGGAATATTGATTGGAATCTCCCTGCTCCCGCTCCTCTGGAACATCTACATCAGCCTGCGCAACGGGAAGCTTGCGGGCGACGACCCGTGGGAGGCGAACACCCTGGAGTGGGCAACCTCATCCCCACCACCGGCGTGGAACTTCGACAAGCTGCCACCGATCACCTCGGAGCGCCCACTCTTTGACGCTCGACATGCGCGAGACGTAGACCACGAATGAGCGAGGGAGTGGTCACCGCGAGCGCTCACGGTGCGGCACACGGCAAGAAGGGGCTCGGCAACCCGGTACTCGGGATGCTCCTCTTCATCGTTTCAGAGATCATGTTCTTCGCTGGACTCTTCGCGGCGTATTTCAACCTGCGCACTGCAACCGGCATCTGGCCACCTGGGGGGAACCCCGCATTTGAGCTGCACAGCGAGGCGCTCTTTCCGGGGATCATGACGGCCCTACTCGTGTTGAGCTCCGTTACCTGCCAATTCGCTGTGTGGCGCATTCGCAGGGGCGATCGACAGGGGATGAATCGCGCGTTGACAATGACCGTACTTCTCGGCGTGATCTTCCTTCTCGGCCAGGCGTACGACTACACACAGCTCGGATTCGGCATCTCTGATGGCGTCTTCGGGAGCACCTTCTATGTGCTCACCGGATTCCACGGTGCGCACGTGCTTGGCGGCGTGCTGATGTTGGCGGTCTGCCTCTACCGCGGTGGTCTTGGGCAGTTCTCGGCCGAGCATCACGACATGGTTGAGGCAACCTCAATCTATTGGCACTTCGTCGACGTGGTGTGGATCCTGCTATTCGCGCTGATCTACATCGTCTAAGCCGACAGGTTAAGGAAGGCGCGCCATGTTTAGTCTCAGGCCCGCAATCAGTGGAATCTTTGAAGCTGAGGATCTCACCCTCTTCGTCCTCGCCGAGGGCGATTGAACTCGTTCCCTAACCCTGAACGCCGAGCCTGGCTCGATGCGGAGTACTCCCCAAGCCGCACTGCACGAGACGCCGCTGGTTCCATGTCAGCCGGTCGTGAGCGCACCGTACTCGCACGAAGTACCGCACAGACGAGTGGCATCTATCACCGCGTCTCCTACGGGCCGCGTGAGGCCAACCGCCTCGAGATCTTTGCCGATCGCGCTGGAGCCCACCCCACGTTGCTGATGTTTCACGGCGGGTGGTGGCAGGAGGGCTCGATCGATGACGCGGGTCGCTACGCAGCGACGCTCGCTCCGCTCGGTGCAACCCATGTTGCCGTTGGCTACTCTCTTGCGCCGTCAGCAACGCTGTCAGAGATCGTCGCGGAGGCCTCAGCGGCGGCGGCCTACCTGATTGATCACGCCGCAGCGCTCGGTTGTGACGTGAGCAGGATCGTTGCGGCTGGGCACTCTGCGGGGGCGCACCTGGCAGCCACCTTAGTGACAGAGCTCGCACCGGTGCATGTACAGCACGCGATTTCAGGGCTGCTCCTCATCGGCGGCGCATTTGACCTTGAGCCGATTGCTGAGAGCTACGTCAACAACCTGGTGGGCATGAGTGCCGATGAGGCGAAGCGACTCTCACCTGTGCACTACCAGCCGCAGCGGAACATCCCGGTGCTTCTCCGCGTTGGCGAACATGAGCTATCGGAGTTCCACCGGCAGTCGGAGCTCCTCCGCGAGAAGTGGGCGAGCCACGCCACCGTTTCGCTCGCAACCGTCCCTGGCCGTGATCACTTCGATGTGCTTGAAGAACTTGACACGCCAGGAGGCTTGCTACTGCAAGATGCGCGTGCCTTGTTGCAGATCACTGCTACGTGAGACGATAGGTTCATGACGAACAGGGCCCCTTCAGCAGCAGAACTCGACGTGCAGGACCCTCTCGCTGCGCTGCGAGAGCGATTCACTCTACCGGCAGGAGTTGTCTACCTCGACGGCAATTCTCTGGGGGCGCTGCCTATCGGTGTGCATGAGCGCGTCGCCAACGTGATTGACCGGCAGTGGGGCGAGCGGCTCATCCGCAGTTGGAACGAGTCTGATTGGTACAACCTGCCACTTAGCGTTGGCGATCGGATCGCCCCACTTCTCGGTGTCGGCAAGGGGGAAGTGGTAGTTGGTGAATCTACGTCCGTCTCGCTCTTCCGCGTGCTGGCCGCCGCGTTGCGCCTACGCGGCGACCGGCAGGTTGTTGTCACTGAGCGCGAGAACTTCCCAACCGATTTGTACATCTTGGAGGGCCTACGCCAACTACTCCCCAATGTGGAGGTGCGCTTCTGGAACGAGTCAGTCAGCCCGGCGGCGGTGCTTGATGGGGCAGGGGTCTTGATGTTGACGCACGTGGATTATCGAACTGGACGGATTCGCGACATGCGTGAACTGAGTGCCGTGGCCCACGCGGCTGGTGCGCTGACGGTGTGGGACCTCTCGCACTCCACCGGAGTCCTCGAGCTTGATATCGCTCGCGACGGCGCCGACTTTGCGATCGGCTGCGGATACAAGTATCTCAATGGTGGGCCCGGCGCCCCCTCATACACCTGGGTTGCACCGGCGCTGATTGAGCAGGTACGGCAGCCACTCGAGGGCTGGCTTGGCCACAAGAGCCCGTTCGCGTTCGTGCCCGAGTACGAGCCTGCCCCTGGCATTCGGCGCTTCATCACGGGCACGCAGCAGGTGCTCAGTCTGGCGGCACTTGATGAGTCTCTGAAGATGTGGGAGGGGGTCTCAATGTCTGAGATTCGCCGCAAGTCGATGGCTCAAACCTCTCGCTTCATTGAGCGAGTTGAGGCGGAGTGCGAGGGCCATGGTCTCACCCTCATCTCACCACGGGAGGGCCAGCTACGCGGCGGACAGGTCTCCTTTGCGCATGAGAGCGGCTATCCGATTATGCAGGCGCTGATCAGCCGCGGCGTCATCGGAGATTTCCGTACGCCAAACATCCTGCGCTTCGGCTTCTCGCCGCTCTATGTGAGCTTTGCCGATATTGATCGCGCGGCAGCGACGTTCGCCGAGATCCTTCGAACCGACGCATGGCGTGCCCCAGAGTTCGCTTCGAAGCAGACGGTGACCTGACCGCTCTAGCTACATGCGGTCGCGAATGGCCCAAAGGTCTGGGAAGAGCGAACGGCGCAGGCTTGCTGCGAGATATTCCACACCGGTAGAGCCACCCGTGCCCGACTTTCGGCCAATGGTTCGCTCCACCATCTTGACGTGTCGATAGCGCCACTCTTGAACACCCTCGTCGATATCGACGAGCTGCTCGAGAATGCTCGCCGCTTCGCCTCCAGCACGATAGATCTCAAGCAGCACCTCTTGCAGCTCTTCATCCCCCTCATACGGTGCCGACACATCTCGGCTGAGCAGTCGAGCTGGGACCGCAGACCCGCGGACCGCCAGCCAGTGGATCGTTGCGTCCCAAAGGCTCGGTGCCCGCAGGGTGGCGCGCACGATCTCTCGAGCCTGCTCATCTGGGAGTAGGTCGGCGAGACGCGCGTTGCGGATTCCGAAGAGCGCCTCAATCTCGCGGAACTGGGCTGATTCAAATCCACTTGATGTTGCAAGCCTGCTGCGGAATGCGGCAAATTCGAGTGGGGTGAGCGTCTCCAGGATATCTACCTGCGCGACGGCAATCTTCAGAATGTGTCGAACTCGGCTGAGCCTATGTGAAGCTCGCCAGCTCTCGTTCGCGGCCATGGCCCGCATTGCACCTCGGACCTCATGCAGGATCTGCTTAAACCAGAGCTCATAGGTTTGGTGAATCGTGATGAAAAGCAGCTCATCATGCTCGTCGGAGCGGGGTCGCTGGAGGCCGAGGAGTTCATCAAGCGCCAAGTAACTCGCGTACGTCAGCCCTTCTGTATCACCAGGGACCCGCTCGTTACTCATGACTGCATAGTACGCCCCACCGCTATAAAAAGGAGACCCCCGCCCAGATGGGCGAGGGCCTCCGAGTACCTCGTAGTGGTACTAGTTCGAGCCTGGCTGGAAGACTCCCGTCCAGACCTGCCACGCGAGCAGGGTCTTTGCCACCAGTGAAAGGATCATGTAGCTGCGCTCACCGTGAAGGTAGTCAGCCCACTTACCAATCTTCAATCGCTGCAAGACCATGTTGATCGCGAAGATGTTGAAGCTCACGAAGAGGCTCACATAGATCACGATCAGAACGGTCTTAAACGCTGCAAAGTCCACGCCGTTTGCCGTGGTGCCCGTTGGCCAGTGCGCGAGCGAGAGGCCGAACGAGATGAAGATGGCGATCCACGGCGCAATGCCGGCGATGCAGCCAAAGATGTAGTGGCTCCACTGCACGTTCTTGCGACCGATGTTCGCCTCTTCCATTGACCAGCCGAAGAGGTTCATCGAGGCATTCGCCACCGCGAGTGCGATCAGTGCGCCTGCATCGGTGATGAAGCTCAGTGAGGCGATACCCACGATCATGAGCGTCGAGCTCAGCGCGTACTCAGCCCAACGCATTGGGTTGAACTCGCGGGCAAGCCAGCCCTCGTAGCGCTTGCGCAGCGGGTAGGCCACCAGGAAGTGCGCCAGGGCCGAGAGGCCGAAGAACGCCGCAACCAGGTAGGCGAGCGGGAAGCTAAAGAGCAACTCCGACGCTGAGCTCAGCGTTGGCATGCCATTGACGATTGGGCCTTGGACTGGGTAGTGCCCAATAAAGCGGACCGCCGCTGCTGTAGGGCTGATCACCACGATGATGATCGCCTGGATGCCGTGCAGGAAAACGAGCGCACGGTTCCAGTTGAAGAGCTGCCTCGCCCGAGCGGCCGGAATGGCGGCAAACGACGTTGCAACCCCGGTGCTGGTAGCGGCCGCGCGCTTTGGCGCGGACTTCTTGGCTGTTGCCATGAAGGTTCCTCCCTTTGTCCTGTTCTGCAGGCTGGACTTCAGCCTGGTGATCAAGAGGGTAGCGGCGCGGTTGTGATTTACTCAAATCGTGCGAGAACTGGGCCAAAGGTTGCGCTCTCTGAACCTAATTCGTGCGTGGGCTGGGGTAGGATGAGGTGATCGCGGAAACCCCGCGACGGCCGGGCTACGGGCCAAGGCCAAACTCGCCACCGAAGGAGAACACATGAAGAACCTGCGGATTGGTGCCATTCTTGGCGCCCTTCTCATGGTCGCTGGGGCGTGCTCGAGCACCCCTGCAGCGAAAGAGGGCGGAACCCTCATTGTTGCCCTACCAGGCGACATCGTACGAACCGACACAGCACTCACGGACGACAGCAACTCGTCGTACGTGATTCAGCAGGTTGTCGAGACCCTCGTCGGCCTTGAGCCAGGCTCAACCTCGAAGGTTGTTCCAGTGCTCGCAGAGAGCTATGAGATGAGCGCTGACGCCCTCACCTATACGTTCAAGCTGCGCAGCGGCGTCAAGTTCCACGATGGCACCGACTTCAATGCCGACGCAGTCGTGTACAACTACAACCGCTTCATCAATATCCCAACCGAGCTCCAGGACTACACCTATTACATTGGTGCTGTCTTCGGTGGCTACGGTGCAAATAGCAACCTTGAGTCGGCTACCGCTGTAGACGGCACAACGGTTGCCATTAAGTTGAAGAAGCCAAGCTCGAACTTCATCTTGACCCAGACCCTTCCGGTCTTCGGGATCCAGTCGCCAACGGCGCTGGCCCTGGGCAAGGGTGACAACACCGAGTCCGATGTGACCAAGATCACCGGCGCCCAGGGTGGCGCTGGCTCAATGGTTGGCACGGGCCCATTCGTGTTCGACAAGTGGACGGTTGGCGACAGCGTCGAAATCGTCAAGAACGCAACCTATTGGGACACGGCGCACATTGCGCACGTTGACGCGATCGTCTTCAAGGCCGTTGCCGAAGAGGCACAGCGCTTGAACGGTCTCGCCGCGGGCGAAATTGACCTTGCCCAGACAATCGCTCCAGTGGATGCAGCAACTATTGCGGCTAATCCAAAGCTGCAGCTGATTGATCGTGGTTCGTCGTTCAATACGTTCCAGATCTCAATGAACCAGAGCTACACTCCAATGAACAATCAGAAAATTCGTGAAGCGATCGCCTATGCGATCAACTACGACTATCTGATTAAGACCTTCTACGCCGGCGCGGCGGTGAAGGCAACGAACTGGATGCCAGCGGGCGTGTTGTACGCCAAGGACCTTTCTCTTCCTTCGTACGACGTTGCAAAGGCAAAGGCCCTGATCGCAGAGTCGGGTGAAACCGACCTTACGATCGACTTCTGGTATCCAAACGACGTGACCCGCCCGTACATGCCTGATCCAAAGGGCATCTTCGAAGCGATCACGGCGGATCTTGAGGCTGTTGGCTTCACCATCGTTCCTAACAACGCCCCGTGGCGCGGTGGGTACCTTGATGATGAGTACGCTGGCAAGTACGAGATGTGGCTGCTCGGATGGACCGGCGACTGGGCCGGGCCGGATAACTTCTTGAAGACTGCCTTCTTCGGGTATGTCAATGGAGCTCCGTCCACCGAGTTCGCTTACAAGAACGATGCAGTCGAAGCCGCGATGAACGCCGCTCTTGCGGCAGGCACCGAGGCTGAGGCGAAGACACAGTGGGAGCTGGCGCAGGATCTGATCCGCGCTGACATGCCAACCGTGCCGGTCGCTAACTCGAAGCCGCAGGCAGCAGCCTCCATCGACCTGAAGGGCTTCATCGGCTCTGCAGGGTTGAACGAGCCGCTCAACCTGGTCTGGCTCGATCGTCCGTAACTGAGTAAGGCGTCGCCTTCGGGCGACGCCCACTCGCTCTAACGAGAGCATCTGTCGCCGCTCCCTTGGCCGTGAGGCTGAGGGGGCGGCGACGGCGTTTCGCCCCTAGAATGCCCCGATGGGGAGATACATCGTTCGCCGCTTGATCGCCGCGATTCCCGTGCTCATCGGGCTCTCCATTCTGCTCTTCGCCTATATCCGCATCCTCCCCGGCGACCCGTGCGTTGCCATCCTTGGGCAGCACCGCACCCCTGCCGCCTGCGCCGCGTTGCGCGAGCATCTCGGCCTTGATCTGCCGCTGTGGCAGCAGTACATCTCGTATCTGCTGAAGACGCTCTCTGGCGATCTCGGTTCCAGCGTCGTGAACTCGCAGCCGTTCTTGGGTGAGTTCCTGACTCGGTTCCCAGGCACGATCGAGCTCACCGCCGGCGCGCTGATCTTCTCGATTGGCGTCGGGATTCCGCTCGGCCGCCTCGCCGCCCGCAAGGTGGGCGGCTGGGTCGATGGCCTTATCACGGGCGTCAGCCTCTTCGGCGTGAGCATCCCGGTCTTCGTGCTTGGCCTCGCACTTGTCGTCATCTTTGGCGTGATCTTGGGCTGGCTCCCTACCCAAGGACGCATTGATGCTCGGGCACGATTTGATGCCACCTCAGGCATCTTGCTGATTGACACGCTCTTTGCCGGGCGGCTCGACCTCTTCGTTGATGTTGTGCGGCACCTCGTCCTGCCGTCGATCGCGCTCGGATCCATCCCCCTCGCGATCATTGCGCGTATCACCCGCGCCTCCGTCATTGAAGTGGCGAATGAAGACTATGTCCGCACTGCTCGATCGAAGGGCCTGAAAGAGAAGACGGTTGATAACCGCCATGTGATGCGCAACGCCTGGCTTCCCGTAACCACCGTTGTTGGCCTGCAGATCGGTGGCCTCCTCGGCGGTGCGGTTCTTACCGAGACGGTCTTCGTATGGAATGGCGTCGGACGGTGGGTGGTAGACGCCATTCAGAACCATGACTACCCCATCGTGCAATCAACGATCCTTGTCTTCGCGGTGATCTTTTTGATTGTGAACCTGATTGTTGATGTCGGGTACGCCCTGCTGAATCCGAAGATCCGATACCAATGATGTTCCGTGCCGCTCTTGTAGATCCGCAGATCGCGCGAGCTTCGCGTGGGCTTTGGGGTGATGCCGCCCGACGTCTGCGCCGAAATCGCCCAGCGCTCGTTGGCCTGGTCTGCATCGTGCTCTTCGCCCTCGCCGCAATCCTTGCGCCATTCATCTCACCATTCGATCCGTATGCCATGAACGGCAGCAGCCTTGATGCGCCGTCGTTGACACACCTCTTTGGCACTGACCTGTTGGGGCGCGACATCTTCTCGCGCGTCCTCTACGGGGCCCAGATCAGCCTCTTCGTTGGCGTTGGTGCCGTTGTCCTGGCCCTCGTAATCGGTGGCGTTCTTGGGGCCATTGCCGGCGGATTCGGCGGGCGCATCGATGGCGTGATCATGCGCCTAACCGACGTCTTTCTTTCGATCCCGAGCATCCTGCTGGCGATCGGTATCGTGACTGCCCTTGGGCGTGGCATGGTGCAGTTGATGTTCGCCATTGCGGTGAGCTACGCGCCGACCTTTGCACGACTGCTGCGCGGCTCACTTCTGGCGCTTCGCGAGGCCGACTACGTTGTGGCTGCACGAACTATTGGTGCCTCGCGTATGCGCATCCTGGTGCGACACATGTTGCCGAACGCGCTCACCCCGCTCATCGTGCAAGCGACGCTGGTGCTCGCCACCGCCATCATTGACATCGCTGGCCTCGGCTTCTTGGGCCTCGGACCAGCTGACCCGCGCACACCAGAGTGGGGGACGATGCTCGTCGACGCACGGCGCTTCATGCAGACCGCGCCACACATCGTGGTCTTTATTGGTGGTGCAATCGTCATCTCGGCGATCGGATTTAATCTTCTCGGAGACGGGCTGCGCGAGTCGCTTGACCCGAAGTTGAAGCGATGAGCGACCAACACCTGCTCGAGGTTCGTGACCTCGTGGTGCGCTTCCGCACGCATGACGGTGCGGTGCATGCCGTGAACGGTGTCTCGTTTGACCTCGCGGCGGGTGAAACGCTTGGCGTGGCGGGTGAGTCTGGCTGCGGCAAGAGTGTTACTAACCTGGCGATCGTTGGCCTGCTACCGAAGCCTGCTGGCCGCGTCGAAGGTGGGAGCGTCAAGCTCGATGGGCGTGAGCTCACCACCCTCAAGGAGGAGGAGCTGCGCCAGGTGCGCGGCAGCGAGATCGCCATGATCTTCCAAGACCCAATGACCTCGCTCAACCCGGTGCTCCGCATTGAGGAGCAGCTGATCGAGACGATCCAGGCCCACCGCGAGGTCGCGAAGGAGGCGGCGCGGACTCGCGCTATTGAGCTGCTCACCGCGGTTGGCGTTGCCAATCCAGAGTCACGACTCCGCAGCTACCCACACGAGTTCTCTGGTGGCATGCGGCAGCGCGTAATGATTGCCATGGCCCTCGCCCTTGAGCCCCGCGTGCTCATTGCCGACGAGCCAACCACGGCGCTCGACGTCACCATCCAGGCGCAGGTGCTCGACCTGCTCCGCCGCCTCACCGAGGAGCGCGGTACCGCCACGATCCTGGTGACGCACGACCTTGGCGTCCTCGCCGGCATGGCCGATCGCATTAACGTGATGTACGCAGGTGCGGTGATTGAATCAGGCACCACCGACGACCTCTTTGCTAACCCGCGCCATCCGTACACCGTTGGCCTACTGCGCTCCATCCCGCGCCTTGACGGCGAGACGGGCGGCAAGCTGGTGCCGATCGAAGGTCGACCCCCGGATCTTATTGATGCGCCAGTGGGCTGTTCGTTCTACGCGCGCTGCGCCTGGCGCACAGATCGCTGCGCGACCGAGACGCCTGCCCTGTTGCCGATTGATGGCGGCAAGGGCCCAATCGTGACGAATGGCCCAACCGCAACGCACGTGGCGGCCTGCTTTAACCCAGTCGCCCCTGCAGAGGTTGCCGAAGGGCGCCCACTGCCACGCACAGGAGGAGCCACCCGATGAGCGGCGAGCCACTACTAACAGTCAAAGACCTCGCGGTGCGATTTCCAATCCGCGAAGGCCTGGTGCGCGAGCGCACCGTCGCCGAAGTGCGCGCGGTTGATGGCGTCTCGTTTGAAGTAGCGAAGGGGGAGATCCTCGGCCTTGTTGGCGAGTCGGGCTGCGGCAAGAGCACCGTTGCGCGTGCGATCACCCGGGTCGTGAAGCCGAGCGCAGGCACGATCAACTTTGACGGTCACAATCTGGCGACTGCCGAGGGGCGCGAGCTGCAGGACCTTCGTCGCCGTGTGCAGATGATCTTCCAGGATCCTTATGCCTCGCTGAACCCGCGCATGACCGTTGGCGCGATCCTGCGCGAGCCAGCCGACATCTACAACGTTGGGACCAGCGCTGAACGCACCGGTCGTGTCTCCGAGCTCCTCGAACTCGTCGGACTCGATCCGCGCTTCGCCGAGCGCTACCCCCATGAGTTCTCTGGCGGGCAGCGCCAGCGCATTGGTGTGGCACGTGCGCTCGCCCTCAACCCCGACCTCGTGGTGGCAGACGAGCCGGTCAGTGCGCTGGACGTGAGTGTGCAGGCCCAGATCCTGAACCTTCTCGCCGAACTGCGCCAGCGCCTTGGGCTCGCCTATCTCTTCATCGCGCACGACCTATCGGTGGTGCGGCACATTAGCGATCGCACCGCCGTGATGTACTTGGGGAAGATCGTGGAGGTTGCACCATCGGCCGAACTTAATAGTTCGCCGGTGCATCCGTACTCCATCGCCCTCCTCTCCGCGGTGCCAATCCCTGACCCTGCGATTGAGAAGAGGCGCAAGCGCATCATCTTGAAGGGCGATGTGCCGTCGCCATCGAATCCACCGAGCGGCTGCGCCTTTCAGACGCGTTGCTGGTTGAAGGAGAAGCTCGGCAACCCGGAGCGCTGCAATACTGAATCGCCGCAGCTGGTGCAGGTCTCAACGGGCCACCAGGTCGCCTGCCACTTCCCCGACAAGGCGTAGAGCGGAAGAGCGCTTAGCAACCGTCCACGTTGGATCGGCGAGCACCGCTTCGTTTGGGTAGCCGTAGTACGCACCGCGAATGAGGTCAACGGCGTAGCGCAGCGGCGCGATGTGGCTGACGATGTCGAGGTACCACGGCAGGTTGCGGATTGGGTTGAACGCACCGGCGAGGAAGAATTGCGGCAGGAAGATGAACGGGAAGAGCAGGTTCGCCGAGCGCTGATTTGGCAGCAGGCTGACGATCAGTGCGCCGAACGAGGCACCGAAGATGGCAACCAGGATGAGCGCAGGGATGATCGCGAAGACCTGCGCCAGCGTGAGCGGGATGCCGAGCACGATGCCGAAGGCCATGACGGTGAAGGCTTGTGGGAAGGCGACCAGCGACTCGCCGAGGATCTTGCCAGCAAGGATCGTGCGTCGTCCGATCGGCGCCACGAAGATCTCCTGGCTGAAGTCGTTCTCGCGGTCTTCAAGGATGGAGACGAG
>JAPLHR010000110.1 GCA_026389535.1 Chloroflexota bacterium | reverse complement strand
ATGTTCCTTTCTTATGGAACATCAGGTCCCCATCAGATCCACTGTCAAGTAGAATCCGAATTATTTTTTTCGGAACCTTTTTTTTACTAGGTTTTGGACAATTATTTTTGGGCCGAAATTTTGGTCCGGCTTTCATTACCGCCACAATTGCGGTCACTCCGTTTTTAGAAAGGGAGTGGTTATTTAGTTCTAAGTTGCTGGAATCATTTTTATTATTAGATTCTAGCTGGGTAGTCTTAATCGGACCAGGGATTTCGTAAGATGCTAATTTTACCTTTTTATTAGGTTTATTTGCTACAGTATCTAATTCCCTAGTACTACCCGGCCCAATGAGTCAATCGGTATAAGTATCTTCGATCGCGCGTTTCTGGTCCTTAAGTAATTTAGTCATTTCAGCGAAGCCTTCCTTGAGGATCGTCGCGAACTGGTTTCCCTTAGGATTACCTTGACCTTCGGGCTTTTTAAACCCTTTCTTCAAAGATCCGTCCTTACCGTATTTCTTACAGTCGGCTGTATTGTGGGACATATGAGCACCCCCATGCTTCTTGCAAAGGTCGCAGTACTTACCGGTGCGCGACTTTTTCCTAGGGACTTTCTCGTCCTGGAAACTCACTTTGCGCTTGCCGTCGGATCCTTTCTTTCCATCTCCGCTGGGCTTACCTGGCGGCTTGGAGGAGTCTTGATACTGCTCAATATTCTTGAGAGTTTCAATCGTGTTGCGGAGGCTCTTAGGAATAATGCCTTGGGTCAGGTTGAATTGATCCTGCCACTTAGAAGGGCACATTCGTAGAAGAGCCTGTGCTAGCTCAGCCTCGTCATAGGCTTTAATCCTTTTGGTAGAAGGAAGCGCCTTGGGAGAATCAACCAGCCCCGGAAGGTGGCTGATGTAGCTGTTGAGCTGTTCTACACGGGCCGCGAAATGGCGAATGGTCACTTTCGCGGGCTTCTTCAGATGGTTATTTATGTAGAACCTCTGTCGTTCTGCTGCGTCATCGGAGAAGACGGTCAACAGGTGGAATCGGACACAGTCTTTAAAAGACTTAACCGTTTTCTGACGGGGCTTATCCGAGTGTATCTTCCCCTTAAGATCAGTCCAAGGAATGGTGCCGATCTGTTTGGAGGTAATACTATTCCACTTGAGAATAGCCGTTTGGTCGAGAAGATTCTCGTAGAGCGCGAAAATCGCGTCTCCGGCCTTTCTCTTTTCTGACTGAGCGGTTTGGATGGCTATCTTGAGGGTTTCCGTTTGCCCCTTCCAACGCTCAATTCCTTCCTTGGCATCGTCGATCTTCTTCGAAATGTCCGAGGGAATCGTGGGAGTATCAGTCATTCCCTCAGGGTCATCGGCCTGGGCTGCCTGGGCTGTAGTTGCCTCTTTGGCTTCTTCCTGGGCCTGTTTAAGCTCTTCTTTCGACATCTCGAGGGCCCTATTGTACGAAGTGAGATCACTGTTGTACTTGTCAATTTCAGTCTTGAAAGACTGAAAGGCCTCGAAAAGCTTACTGCGCTCAATGTAGTTCATATCGCTAATGACGTGGATTAAGAACTGCTCGGAGTTCCCACCTGTCCACACAGACGCGTTGATAGTCGTCTGGTCATTGATCTTCACCTTGTAGGTCCTAGTATCGCTATTATCCTTCTCGCCCACTTTGTCCTCGACAGGGATATAGGGAACTGGCGGTGGCTTAAAGTTCCCGCGTT
>JAPLHR010000092.1 GCA_026389535.1 Chloroflexota bacterium | reverse complement strand
GCAACGCCTGAATTAATGGTGTCGACCAGGGCCTGATTGATATCAACGGCGTGCACGCGCCACCCGTGGGAGGCGAACTGCAGGGCGAGCGGCAGGCCGATCTTGCCGGAGCCGATCACGGCGATGGTGCCGACGGTGCCAGGCGCGCCGACCCACGGCTTCGCGGTGACGGGGGTGCCGTGGGTGCAGGGGTGTGGCTCAGCGGTAAAGGAGCCACCGAGCATGGACGTTGCTCGACCGAGTGGATCTGTGGTGCGTGCGCTCATCAGCCCTCCTTGCTCCCTTGGAGGGGATGCTACACCGCGGCGATCGCCTCGAGCTTCGGCCGAACAGGGATGCCGCCGCCACGCGCAGACTCGAGAACGGCGTCGGCGAGGATCACGGCACGCGCGCCGTCGTGGATGGTGACAGCAGGCTTCGCCTCGCCACGTGCGGCGGCGAGGAAGGCGCGTAGCTCCAGCGCCAGCGGCTCTTGCCGTGCGGCGGGGAGGTCGGCGGTGCGACCAGGCTGCACGGGGGCGAACCCATCGAGCATCGCACTCGAGTTCGGGTCGGCGCTGGTGAAGGAGACGGTGCGCTGCAGCAGGCTCACGTCGTAGGCACCAGCGCTCGTCGTTACCAGGAGCTGTCGTCGCTTTGCTGGCGCAAGCCATGAGGCGCGAATGCGCGCCACCGCGCCGCCCGGGAAGGTGAAGAGCGCCTCGGCGAAATCTTCTCGCCCCTCAATCAGTCGTGAGCCGGCAACGGCGGTAACCGATAGTGGCGAGCTGCCCGCAATAGCGCAGGCGAGATCAATGTCATGGACCATCAGGTCGCGCACCACGCCAACGTCGCTGATGCGCTCGGGGAGTGGGCTCTCGCGCATCGCCTCGATGGCGTAGAGCGCTTCGCCTGTGCTCCCACGCATCTGCTCAAAGAGTCGGGTGACGGCGGGATTGAAGCGCTCCACATGGCCGACCTGCACGATCGCGCCTGCAGCGGTTGCGCGCGCAACGAGGTCGAGCGCCTGGGCCGAGTCAGCAGCGAGTGGCTTCTCGACCAGAATCGGAATCTTGCGCTCGATGGCGCGGATCACGAGTGCGGCGTGGAAGCGTGTAGGCGCAGCGATGATTGCCGCCTCAAGGCCCGGATGGTCAAGCAACTCTGCGGCATCGACGTAGGCGGTCGCGGAAGGGGCAACAGCCAGCGCAGCGTCGCGCGCTGCATCAACGGGATCGCTAATTGCCACGATCTCGGCGTCGGGGAGTGTGGCGAGTACGCGCAGATGGTTGCGCCCCATGACGCCGAGGCCGATCAGGCCAACCTTCATGCGGGCCATGCACTCCCGCCGTGGCGCTCCACGGCGCGTCGGAGTGAGGCGGCGACCTCCTCTTGTTCTGCAGCTGTCATTGCAGCAAACATCGGCAGTGAGAGGCAACCCTTCGCCAGCGCATCAGTTACCGGCAACACAACGCCAAGACCACGCTCCTTGATGTAGGGCTGCTCGCTCACTGGAATTGGGTAGTAGACGCCGGTGCCGATCCCATCGTTGGCAAGATCTTTCACGATCTCGTCGCGCGCTGGGCCGACATGCACGGTGTACTGGTGATAGACGTGCAGATTTCCAGCTGGCGTTCCCTGTCGAACGATCGGCGCACCAGCGAGCAGCGCGTCGTAGCGCGCCGCAGCGGTGACACGCGCCGCAGTGAACTGATCAAGCTTGCCGAGCTGCACGATGCCGATCGCGGCGGCGATGTCGGTCATGCGGTAGTTGGTGCCGAGCATCTCGTGTAGGTAGCGCACCTTCATCCCCTGGCTGCGGAAGGTGCGCAGCCACTCGTTCAGCGTGTCGTCGTTGGTGGTGATCATGCCCCCCTCACCGCTGGTGATGTTCTTGGTGGCGTAAAGCGAGAAGGCACCAACACCGAAGGAGCCGGCCTGCTTGCCGTTCTGTGTCGCACCGACCGCCTGGCAGGCGTCTTCGATCAACCGAAGGAGCCGGCCTGCTTGCCGTTCTGTGTCGCACCGACCGCCTGGCAGGCGTCTTCGATCATGTCGAGATTGTGCTTGGTGGCGAGTGCGCCGAGGGCGTTCATGTCGGCAATGAGGCCGAAGAGGTGCACCGGCATCAGCGCCTTCGTCTTTGGGGTGATCGCTGCCGCAGCCGCAGCGGGGTCCATCAACCAGGTGACGGGATCAATGTCCACGAATCGTGGTGTTGCGCCCGCACGCAAGATCGATGCCGCAGTGGCGCTAAAGGTGTGGCCAACGGTAATGACCTCGTCGCCAGCCTTAATACCGAGCCCCTGAATGATCGCCTCTTCGGCGAGGGTGCCGTTCGCCACGGCGATCGCATGCTTCACGCCAACCATCTCAGCGAAGCGGCGCTCGAACTCGGCGACACGTGGACCCTGCGCGAGGGCGCCCGACATGATCGCTTCGGCGGCGGCGTCGGCCTCCTCGCGACCCACGGCGGGGCGGGTGATCGGAATGCGAATCTGCGGTGTACTCATGATGGGGAGCGTATCAGCGTGCGAAGCGACACGCGATCAGTGTGGCTCGAATCGCCTCCGCGGCACCCCCCGCGGGCAGGGGTCGGAATACCCGCGCGGCAACCGCCGCGGCACCTGTCGCAGCCCCAACCGTTGCAAGGGCGGCGGCAACGCGACCCGCATCAACGCCAATGAGCAGCGACGGCCCCGCCGGATGCAGCAGCTCTGGCCACTCCGTGGTGTCACGCAAGATCAGTGTTGGGGTGTTGAGCCAGACCGCCTGGCGCTGCAGCCCGCCCGAGTCAGTGAGCACCGCAGCGGCGTGTGCAGTGAGAGCCAGCGAATCGAGATAGCCAACCGGTGGCACAAGCTCTACGCCGTCGGGAACGTCAATACCGTGCGCTGCGATTGCGGCGCTGGTTCCAGGATGTGCCGCAAAAATGACCGGCACGCCAAGATGCTCTGCAGAGACTCGCAACACATCAAGCGCAGCGCGCAACCGTGTCGCCTCGCGCACATCAGCGCGATGCAGGGTGGCGTACACGAAGCCGCCAGGTGTTAGTGGTCGGCCAATGTGCAGTGCGGCAGCATCAAGGGCAGTTGCGCCGCGCGCTGTCGGCGCGAGTCGCGCCACGAGGTCGGCCATCAGGTCGCCGACGACCACGTTCCCGTCCATGAGCCCTTCACCGCGCAACGCTTGCACTGCGGTATCACTCGTGCAGAGTCGCAGCGATGCGATCTTGTCGACCGCAATGCGATTGCGCTCTTCGGGCATGGTCGCGTCGCCAGAGCGCACTCCCGCCTCAACGTGCGCGATTGGGATCCCGCGAGCGTGGGCAGCGAGCGCACCCGCAAGTGTGGAGTCGGTGTCGCCAAACACGAGCACGGCATCGGGGTGACTCTGCGCAAGGGCCGCGTCAAGCGCACGCACCATTGCATCCAGTCGCTCGGCGCCTTGGAGATCTCCTGGCTCAGGAAGGAGGAGGTCGGGAGGTGTCATCCCGAGGTCACGGTAGATCTGGCCCGCGAGCAACTCATCATGGTGCTGGGCGGTATCAGCAACGAACGGCTCAATCGGTGCTGTGAGGTGCGGGCGAAGGGCGGCAAGCTTGATGAGTTGGGGGCGCGTGCCAACGATCGCCGTGATGCGCATAACCCCTCCTTGACTCTAGTGCTCGTGCGCGCTGCGATAGACTCGCCGCATGCCGAACCCCGCTCCGCACACCGTACCAAAGGGTGCCCCCCGGCCGAAGCGGCAGGTGGCGATGTTCGTGGCCAACAACATGGTGAGCGATCGCCGCGTGATCCGCGAGGCGGCAACAGTGGCCGCGGCCGGGTTCGCCGTCACGGTGCACGCAATCGCACAGCGACGAGAGGCACTCCCACTACGAGAAGAGCACCCAGACGGATTCACCATCGTTCGCCATCGACTTGGGCTGACTCCACCGGTACTACAAATCCGCCCCCGACTTTTCGCCCTACTCATTCATCCGTTCTGGTGCGCGCTTGCCATTACCGTCGCTGTTGCGCGAAAGATTCGACTCCCACTCGCTGGCGCTGCACTTCTTGCCATCCGCTGGACTTCATGGGCGACGCTTGCGGCACGCGCGGCAAACTCCGCGCAGATCCTGCACGCCCATGACCTCTCGGGCGCACTGCCCGCCCTCGCCACACTCCGCACCAACCTCACCGCCACGCTGCTCTACGACAGCCACGAAGTCTTCCTTGAGAGCGGGCGATGGGCGAAAAGCCCTGCGTTCATTCGACGCGCTCTTGCCACACGATTCGAGCAGCCGGCGCTCCGTCGCGCTGCCGCGCTGATCGCGGTGAACCCACAAGTCATTGAGGAGCTTGCCAAGCGCTACGAGATTCCAGAGCGCCAGGTCGTGACGTACAACTGCCCGCCAGCGTGGAACCCAGAGCCACGCGGTACGGAGCTGCGCGCTGCCATCGGTGTTGATGCTGCAGCGCAGGTCGTGCTCTATCACGGTGGATTCTCGGCACACCGTGGGCTCGAAGAGCTGCTCGAAGCGAAACGAGACCCGCGTCTTGCCAACGCACATTTGGTTTTCCTTGGATACGGGCCGCTTGAGGCCACCCTGCGCGCGGCTGCCGCTGATCCCGCATACGGCGGACGCGTTCATGTGCTGAAGGCGGTCGCCCCAGAGGTGCTCGATCGTTGGGTTTCGGGTGCCGATGTGGGCATGTGCACCGTGCTGCCGAGCACGTTGAATCATCGAATCTCTACGCCGAACAAGCTCTTTGAATCAATCGGTGCTGGTGTTCCGGTGGTTGGTAGCGACTTCGCCACGATGCGCGACATTCTCCTTGGAGACCCCGACGCCCCCCTCGGTGCTGTATGCGACCCGACGAATCCACACGACGTCGCAACCGCAATTGACTCGATCCTCAGCATGAGCCCAAGCGATCGCGCCGCACTGCGCGCCCGCTGCATTCGTGCGGCCGCCGCGCGATGGAACTGGGAGGCGCAGGCGGCGCGCCTCACCGAGCTCTATCAATCACTGCCACGGACGCACGTCGCATGAGCCGCTCGCCGCGTCGACTCGTCATTGGCATGCTCAACACCGCTGGGCAGGCGCGTGAGTGGGCGAGCGCAGTTCGACACAACACACCAGCAACAGCTGAGTCGTGGGGAATCAAGCGGCTTAAAGAGGCCGCCATCTCGTTTGCGGCGGATCGCACTTACACCCTCGTGAACGGTGCGGCAGATCAGGCCTGGAAGGATCTACTGCAAGCCCCCACGAAACCAACGCATCTCATCATTGAAAGCGGTAAGCCGATTGTCATCAGGGGCACGTTCCGACGCATGCTCTTCCAGGCACTGACGGCGCGCCGCCACGGTATTCGCCCAGCGCTACTCTTCCACGGCAGTGACATCCGTGTGCCGAGCCTGCACGCCGCCACGCACACTGACTCACCGTTCCACGAGAGCCTCGATGGCCTAACCGCAAAGCTCGAGACGAAAACCACAATCTTGCGCAGTTGGCTACGGGTGTGGCCGTTTCCGATCTTTCTCTCAACGCTCGACCTCAAGCGTTTTGTGCCGCGCGGACGATGGCTCCCCGTCGTCCCAGATGCATCCTGGTTCACGCCGATGCCTGCAATATCCGTAGATCGACTCCGGCCGCGCGTGCTGCACCTGCCTTCACGACGCGTGCTCTTTCAGAGTGAACAGGTCGATCGAATCTGTCAGGCGCTACACGAGGAGGGCGTCATCGAATACCAGAGCGTGACGGGTGTGCCACCAGCCGACGTGCGGCAACTCGTGGCGTGGGCCGACATCGTGATCGACAAGATTGGCATTGGAGTTACGGGCGTCATGGGTGCCGAGGTGATGGCCTCTGGGCGACTCCTCATTGGTGACATCGATCAGATCGTCCGCGACGAGCTCGACGAGATA
>JAPLHR010000075.1 GCA_026389535.1 Chloroflexota bacterium | reverse complement strand
TACTGGCAGGGAGCTCGCTGGGCGCTGCTCGTCACTCATAGATCACAGCGGTCCGCTGATGCCGCCGTCCTTGCGGATCCGCCAGAAGTGGACCGCGAGGAAGACTGCCGCCAAGAGTGGGAAGACCATCACGTGCAGCACATAGAAGCGCAGCAGCGTGTTCTGCCCGACTTCGAGCCCACCGAGCAAGAGCAACTTCGATGGGGTGTTCAAGAGCGGCGCGTAGCCAGCCATGTTCGAGCCGATGGTGATCGCCCAATAGGCGATCTGGTCCCACGGCAGCAGGTAGCCGGTGAAGCTGAGCATCAACGTAAGGAAGAGCAAGATGACGCCCACGACCCAGTTGAATTCGCGTGGTGGCTTGTAGGCGCCGTGATAGAAGACGCGCATCATGTGCAGGAAGACGAAGAAGACCATAAGGTGCGCGCCCCACCGGTGGATGTTGCGCGTGATCTGGCCGAACGGAATGATCGTTTGAATCCTCAGGATGTCGGAGTACGCCTGCGTTGCCGACGGGGCGTAGAAGAACATCAGGTAGACGCCCGTCACCGTAAGGACGAGGAAGAGGAAGAAGCTCAAGCCGCCGAGGCAGAAGGTGTAGGCGAACTTCACCGCGTGCTGGCGAACCCGCACTGGGTGGAGGTGGAGGAAGACGTTGTTCATCACCGCATAGGCGCGGCTTCGCTCGTCGTTCGGATAGGAGTTGCGGAAGATGGAGCGCCAGGCTGCCGACCTGCGAACCGCCTGATCGACCCTCGCCAGTAGGCTCACTGTGCCCCTCCCGCTACGCCGGCGACGCCGGCCAACTGCCCATCTCGGTAGGACTCCTTATAGAGGCGTCCGTCCGAGCTGATCTCTTGTAGTTCGAACCGCTCCATCGTAATGGCGTCGAAGGGACAGCGCTTTACGCAGAGGGCGCAGCGGATGCAGCGCTCCTCGTCCAGGAGCATCGCCCCACCGTTCTCCCAGCCGTAGGCCTCGGAAAGCTCGGGGAGGGCACCCTCAGACTTGAGCTGGTTGATGTCCACCATATGGATGACCCCCTCGGGGCAGACGTCGGCGCAGGCGCCACAAAGGACGCAGCGCATCGGGTCAAACCAGATGTTGTAGTTGCACATGAGGCAGCGGGTGCTCTCGGCGACCGCCTGCTGGGCGCCGTAGCCGAGCTCGACCTGGGTGGTGAAGTTCTCAACGGGGTCTCCGGATGGGAGGCGTGCCGCCAGTGGCAGCACAGGGATGTGCTGGCGCGGGATGCGGTCGTAGAACTCGGGCATCTCGTGGCGCCAGGAGCTGGTGATCTTCACGTTGGCGTCGACGGTGATCTCGGCCTGCCCGTCGAGGTAGCGGTCGATGGCGTAGGCGCACTTCTTGGCGTGGCCCGCCGCCTCGATCATGGTGGCTGGACCAGTGACGAAGTCACCGCAGGCCCAGACGCCCTTGATGTTGGTGGCGTAGGTGGCTGGGTCAACCTTGACGCGACCGCGCGCCACTTCGAAGGTGCTCTCTACTGGAAGGAAGCCGAGCTCGGCGGCCTGCGACACCGCTGGAATCACGGTGTCGGCCGGAAGAATGAACTCGGAGCCCTCAATTGGCACTGGGCTGCGGCGACCCGATGCGTCTGGCTCGCCGAGGCGGTTCTTGATCATGCGCACGCCGGTGATGTTGCCGCTCTCGCCGATCAGTTCCAGTGGTGAGACGAGGAAGTCCATGCGCACACCCTCGCGCTCCGTCTCGCCGAGCTCCTCTTCGTCAACGACAAGTTCGGAACGTGTGCGGCGATAGGCGATGGTGACGCGCTCGGCGCCATGACGGAGAGATGTGCGCGAGCAGTCCATGGCGGTATAACCACCACCGATGACGACAACATCTTTACCAACGCTCAACGGCTTGCCGAGGTTGGCATCTTTCATGAAGTCCACGCCGTAGACGAGCCCGTTCAGGTCGGCGCCCGGAACGTCAAGGGCGACAGCGTTCATCGCGCCGGCGCAAATGGCAATCGCGTTGTACTGCTGCTGCAACTGCTCGAAGGTGATGTCGCGACCAACCTCGGTGTTGTAGACGAACTTCACGCCGAGTCGCTCAATGAGGCGCACGTCGGTCTCAATTGCTTCGCGCGGAAGTCGGAAGGCGGGAACGCCGATGAGCATCGTGCCGCCGCCGTACGGCAAGCTGTCGTAGACGGTGACCTGGTAGCCCTTCACGGCGAGCTCGCGTGCAACCGAAAGACCGGCGGGGCCTGCGCCGATCACGGCGACGCTCTCGGCACGAGGCGTGATCTCTGGCGCAACATCGGGGATGCCCGACGCAGCGTGCCACTCCACAAGGAAGCGCTTCATCGCGCGAATCGCGAGTGGTCGATCGATGTCGCCGCGGCGGCAGGCGCGCTCACACGGCGCGGAGCAGACGTACGAGCACATGGCGGCAATGGGGTTTGGCTCGCGGGAGAGGAGGTAGCCCTCTTCAAAGCGACCCTCGGCAGCAAGGTTCAGGTAGCCGCGGCAGTTGGTGCCGACAGGGCAGGCCTCTTGGCACTCGATGTTGCACTGAAGCCAGGAGGCGTCTACCGGCTGGACCAGGAAGTCCTGCGTTTCAAGCGTCACAGTGAGCCTTTCGGTGTTGCCGTGGGTCATTGCTTGCAGGGTCAAGGGTAGCAGGGGCTCTCGTGGAGCGTGCTCAACGGGATTGTTGCAATCTGGTCACTTTTCCTTGTGCGGAACGTGAATCTCTGCCAGAATCGCCGCCTAAGGCGGTGCCGGCGTCCCCCCAAAGGCACCGCCTTTTATCCCCTCTGGCTGGTGATCTCCGCAAGGACCTCTGCCGCATGCCCGGTTGGGGTCACGCTCTCCCAAACCTTCGCCACCTGCCCCGCAGGGTTGATCAGGAAGGTGACGCGATGGGTGCTCATGAAGCTCTTCCCCATCATCTGCTTCTCGCCCCAGACCCCGTAGGCCTCGGCGACCTGATGGTCGAGATCGGAGAGGATCGGGAAGTTCAGCGAGAACTTGTCACGGAAGGCCGCCTTGCTCGACTGGTCGTCGGGGCTCACCCCCCAGACGAGTGCGCCCGCCGCCTGCAGGGCCGTCTCCGAATCGCGGAACTCGCAGGCCTCAATGGTGCAGCCAGGGGTGTCATCTTTTGGATAGAAGTAGAGGACGAGCCACTTACCGCGTGCTGCAGCGGTGCTGTGCTCGCCGCCGGCTGCGTCGCGCATGCTGAAGGCGGGGGCTTCGCTACCAACTGGCGGGAACGATTTAAATGGACTCATGCGCCGAGTATAGCCTCGGCGACCACGCGTGCAACGGAGACGAGTAGACCGCCAACGCTGAGACCCACGATGAGCAGGTCCGCACGACCAAACTTTGACGGTCGCCGACGTGTTGGTGGCGCTTGACGTGTTGGGAGGCGCACGCCGCGAACCTCAAGGGCGATCGCCAGTTGTGGCACGGCGCGAATCACCGAATCAAACATGTCCACGAGGAGCAGCGGATCTGCGCCGCGCCGAGTGAGTCGACGAATTGCACGGCGTTCACGCGCCTCATCGCGCAGTGTCGGAATTCGCGCAGCGGTTGCGAGCAGCGCCATTGTTGGGGCGAATGGTGCACGGAGTTTTTCGATGAGCGTATCCGCCATGCGCAACGGTTCGAACGGGCGTAAGAGCACCAGGCTACCGGCGGCAAAGGCGAGGAGTCGCGTGCCAGCACCAACCGCCTCTTCTACCGATGCGCCGCCGAAGAGGTTGGCGAGCACGATGCCCGCGAGCGCCGGTGTGAGCGCCAAGGCGAGTTTCAGTGTGGCAAGAATCTGCACGCCAGAGGCCCAGGCCACCACGAGCACAGGAAGGGCGATCGCCGCCTGTGCCACCGGCGTCGCTGGGCTCGCAGCAGCGAGGGCGAACCAGAAGAGGGCGAGTCCGAGGCGGGTGAGCGGATTCGCGGTGCCGATCAGCCGTCGGCCAAGCTCTGGCGAGAGGAGACGTTCGGCGCTCTCGGCGACTCGCGCCGCCGGCGCTGGCAGGAGCGCCGCGAGGCCACCCTCGGCGATCTCAACGCTGGCCCCTGTCTCCTCAGGATGGCGCACCCGGCGCAGCGGCCGCGCGTCTGGGCGGCTCAGCGCACCCAGCCGTGCGTCGTGCGTGGCGATCAGCACAGCGGTCGCGCCAAGCAGCTCTCGATCGCTGAGAAGCTCGCAGAGCGCCGCAACGCGCGCGTCATCGAGGCCACCGCTCGGCTCGTCGAGCAGGAGAACGTCTGGGGCTGCGGCAAGGGTCACGACGATCGCGAGTCGACGCCGTTCGCCGTCAGAGAGTCGCCCAGGCGACGCGTCGAGAAGATGAGTGACGTCGAGGCGTTGGGCAAGCACTTCGGCACGAGCGGAATCACCTACGGCAATAAGTGCACGCGCCGGTCGTGCGCCGAGGAGGAGACCCGAGTCTTGCGGTGCGAATCTGATCCGCAGTTCAGGTGTGGCGATTCGCTCGCCCCGATCAAGTGGCAGCGTCCCCGCCACAAGATGTAGGAGGGTGGACTTACCACTCCCTGTGTCGCCGGTAAGTAGCGTTGTGGCGCCGCGCATCACGGCGAGGCTTGATGGCCCCACCGCGCGACCCGCCGCAGTGGCGCGCACCAGTTGAACGATCGGTGCCCCACCTCCGCCGTCGCTGCGCATCTCACTCCAGGCTGGCGCAGGTGTCGGCACCACCGCCGTCGCGACAACCTTGCCGTCTTCGAGGCTGATGCGCTCTGCCGTTACGGAGCTCAGCAGCGAGAGGTCATGTGCCGCAATCACGCGCGTCGCACCACTCTCGCGCAGCGTCGCTGCCAAGCGTTCTGCCGATCGTGCATCGAGACCACCGAGCGGCTCATCGGCGATGAGGAGATCGGGCGATGCGACAAGGGCGACGAGTGCCGCCGCCGCCGCTCGCTCGCCGCCACTAAACGTGGTGAGGCTGCGATCGATCAGGGCAACCTCTACCGCCGCGTCGCGCGCGTACCGCTCGATGCGCGAGCGCATCTCCTCGGTGGGAACCTGTCGCGACTCCAGCGGTAGCGCCGCATCATCCAATAGGAGCGGCAACGCATAGGTGGGGGCGGGGCCCGCCGCCACGTAGCCGAGCCGCTCGCTGAGCGCACGTGGAATCCCCGGCTCCGTTGCGGCTGCGGCAATCAAGTCGATCCCGCCGACACGAAGCTGCCCGCGCAGTTCGCCCGGAAGCACCGTGCCGAGCATCCCAGCGATCGCACGCAAGAGGGTGCTCTTCCCTGCGCCAGAGGCGCCGCTTACAAGGAGCAGCCCACCGGCGGGAAGGCTGATCGAGGTTCCGCGCAGGTCGAGCGTGAGCCGATCAGATCCGGCCGGCCGCCAGGTGAGATCGGCAATCTCTATAAATGGCGATGGCACGCCGTTAGGATCCGATCAGGTCGAGCGCACCACTCCGTCGAAGTGCGGCGCGCAAGAGCAGCGCACCGAGCCCGCCGATGAGAGCCGCGCTCACGACCATCGCCGCCGCCAAGGCTGCAGCAAACGAGGCGCTGACGTCGGGGAAGTAGAGCGGCAGATCGTGCAGCGCCATGCCGACCCCTGAAAGCGCACCGGCGACGAGCGCCACGCGCCAGCCAGCGACGCGATAGCCCACGGCGGCGAAGGCGAGCTCGGCGCCGATCCCTTGTGCCGCGCCAGAGAAGATCGCGTCGACCGACCATTGGCTCGCAAGCAAGAACGAGACGGAGGCGGCGATCATCTCGCCGGCGAGTGCAGCACCTGGTCGTCGCACGATCAGTCCGGCGAGTGGCCCTGCAATCACCCACGTGCCAGCAAACAACAGGTACTGCAGCGGAAGTACAGCGGCGAAGAGTGGTGATGCGGCACCCCATACAAGGTTCCATCCGGCGAAGAGCACACCCGAGGCGATGCCGATCGTTGCCACGGTGACGAGATCCATCAATCCCCACGAACGCTTCATGCTGCGCCTCCCCCTTCGCTCACTAACACGGCGCCGTTGTGGGCCGTGATAATTGACTCTGTGGCGGTTGCCACATTAGAAATGCCGCGCGTGCTGCCAGCAACGAGGACTGCAGCATCAAGCGGCCAGCGGACTCCCTTCGCAGAGACCGTTGCATCGCCACCCCATGGCGTGATCGAAATGATGCGACCAGGTGTTCCGCGCAAGCTGAGTGCTGCGCCACTGCGCAGCAGTTGCGTCCGCGTCTGCTCATCAAGAATCACAACGTTTGCAGTGCCACCGCGTGGATGCGACAAGAGTGCAAGGGTGCCGATGGCGTGATCACTGCGACCACCCCAGGTGCAGAGGAGCGCGATCTCCGTTGCCCCAGCATCGAGTGCCGCAAGGAGTGCGAGCTCGGTGTCGGTCGCATCTTTATTGGTCGGGAAGCGCAAAACGGCTACGCCAGCCGCCTCAAGTTCGTCGACGTCGGCGGCGCTGAGCGAATCAAAATCGCCGACGACCTGATGCAGTGGCAGGCCGAGTGGTGCTGCGTGTCGGGCGCCGCCATCAGCAGCGACGACAAGTGAAACAGAGCGCCATCCGGGCCAGTGCGCGTCGAGCAGCGCCGGGTCGGGTCGATCGCCCCCCGCAAGAATCAACGCGCGCACAGATACCTCGCTCTCTATCGCGCGGGGTACACCTGCGTCCTCCCTTCGC
>JAPLHR010000027.1 GCA_026389535.1 Chloroflexota bacterium | reverse complement strand
GCCCTGCAGCAGGCGTTCAACATCATGTCGATCCCTACGATCGCCTACTTCAAGGGCGCCGGTGCCCAGCCAGTTGGCGCCGTCGGCTTCCAGACCGCCGAGCAGCTAGAGGCGCGCTTCTCGTTGAAGGAGCTCGTCTAACCCTTACGGCGTAGCAACGGCCGCTCGGCCTTAACTCTTGCTGCGCCCCTTCAGTGCCCCTGCGATCCGCGCGACGATGCCAACCAAGATCACTCCATAGACCAGGAGAGCAAACGCCCACTTAATGGATGAGGCCGTTGACGCTAGCTGAGCGGTCGTCGAGGAGATCGTGCCATCGGCAAGGTACTGGCTCGCCAGGCTAGATACGCCAACGTTCTCCAACCAGTCAAAGAGAACCTGACCAAATGGCAGCAGATTCAACATCCCGACCTTTTGCGAATATGGCTTGAGCAACACCGACACCCAGGCCACATACATCACTCCGTAGATCACGCCATAGAGAGAGTCCCACGCCTGATTGAAGGTGATGTAGGCAGAAATCTGCTGAACAGAACGTTCTGCAAAGAAGGCCAGAATCTCTGCCTGGCCAAAGCCCAGCGACGTTCCTAGCGACTTGATAGTGCTGTTGGCAACTACAAACGCCTTGCCCTGTTCGCCGAGAATGAGGAGGGTGTAGCCGACGAAGACGGCGGTGGCAATCAGCGCGGTAACCAGGATTGACTTCGCGTAGAAAAACTCTGACGCGCGACGTAGGGGTCCGGACTTGCTAGACGTCATGCCATCTACCTTTCTTGCTCTCTTATTTCAACGCCGCCGCATAGGCGGCGAGCCGATCGGCGATTAGCGCATTTGAGATATCTGACGTTAGCAGTCCGCGCACGCGATCCACTTCGCCTGTATCGAAGATGGTGATCACCTGGCGATGATCGCCGTTGATCAGCGTGAACTGCTTCCCTGGCCAGTCGCCAACCTGAATGTCGACGATGGTCAGCCCTTGCGTCTTGCGCCCGCCGCGCGCTCCGCGTTCAAAGGCGTAGGCGAGGTTGTCGAGCGTGAGCCCAGCGGCTGAATACACCACGAGCGAATAGCCGGTCTTATCGGGGAGTTCGAAGATGGCGCCTGCAGATCGCAACTCGCGGATCCCCGCGCCCCAGAGTGGGCCGAGGCGTAGCTGCGAGCATTCGCGGCCGGAGTCGACGGTGACTGGGGTTGCATCCCAGCCTGCAACCGGAAGGGCTGCTTCGAGAACGGCGTCGAAGCCTGCGGCGCGCTGCTGGTCGATCATCTCGTTGCACGGCAGTGAGCCGTCGGGTGGTGTCGTAGGCGCGCAGGCACCCGCTGCAACCGCGAGAAGGAGTGCCGCAAGCATCGTTCGCATAGCGCTCATCATGACGCCTACTCCAAGTCCCTGTTGGGATCAAAGAGTGGCGCTGTTGGGCGCCTGGTGCTCCCTCGTGGAGGGTGCGGTGCGCCGCGCTCCTCTAGATCATCGAGCACCACATTCGCCGCGCGCACCAGCTCCTGATCGCGGCGCACGTTATCGGCACACCAGACGAGATAGCCGGGGTCGCGCTTCGCCACATCGCCTACGGTTGCCCCTTCGTACCGCCCGAAGGCGAAGACGGTTGCGGCGGCCTCGCTCAGTGTTGGGCGTCGGTAGTCGGGAGGGAGTGGGGCGAAGCTGCGCTCCACTGGGCCGGCGGGTGAGCCTGGGAGCGGGCCAACAGGGCCGCGCGGCGCGCGTGGTGCCCACGGCTGCTCAGGTCGCCAGTTGATTGGCGCTGGGCGACTGGTGCGCGCGTTTGCGGTTGGGGCGGCATCAACAACGACGCTCGCAGTAACGGGGCGCTCAGGCTTATGCCCACCTTTTGCCGGAGGCTCAGCGGTTGGCGCACCATCAGAGGCCCACGCCTCGGCGAGCAGCGCCTCGGCGGCGGCATTGATGAGGGCCATCTCGCGCGTCGCCTCCGCGGCGCTCTTCGGATCGCCCATGAATTGATCTGGGTGATGCTCGCGGGCGAGCTGTCGCCGCGCGGCGCGAATCTCATCGGCGCTGGCGCCGAGCGGGACGCCGAGGACCTCGTGTGGCGTGCGGCGGCGCGTCATCGAGGCGCGTCCTCGCCGGTGGCGATCAGCGCCGGTTCAGGGCTGCGTAGCGTGACGTGTGGGGCGGCAACAGACATAGAGACCAAGTGTAGCCCCCTCCCCTACGATGAGGGAGAACAAAGGAGGCTCCATGCGCAATTTACTGAAGGCAATCGAGATCTCGCGACCCCTGCTCTGGCTGAACACGTCGATGCCACTGCTCTGGGGTGCGATTGGGTTGCGCGGAAATCTTGTCGTCAGTGATGTGGTCCTCTTCGCCTTCTTCCTCTTCCCGTACAACTATTTCTTGCACGCGCCAAATGACTACTTCGACTTTGAGACCGACGCGCGCAATCCGCGCAAGGGCGGCGTTGAGGGAGCCCTCACGCCGAAGCCGCTCCTGGCGCGACACGCGATCATCAGCACCCTGCTGCTCGCCCCGTTCCTCATCTTCGTCGCCGCCACCTATCCGCCACTCACCCTCCTCTCACTGCTGGTGCTCCTGATTCTTTCTGCCGGGTACAACGCACCGCCAACGCGCCTGAAGGGGCGGCCAGTCCTCGACTCACTGACCAACGTGCTCTACGCGATTCCACTGCAGATCGGTCTGCACGCGGCGGGGAGCACCAACCTGGTCGATGCACCAGTGCTCGTCTTCGCCGCCTGGGGGATCGGCGCACATGCGCTTACCACCATCACCGATCGCGATGAAGATGCCGCAGCTGGCGTGCGCACCATTGCGGTGCTCCTTGGCCGTCGCAACACCGCCCTCTTCGCCGCCGCCTGGTTTGCGCTCGTTGGGCTGGGTGTTGCCTCCGTCACCGGAACACCGGCAACAGCGCTGCTCGCCCTCCCCTACCTCGCCCTCTGCTTCATTGGGCGCGATGCTCGTGGTGAGGCGGGGCGTCGCCTCTATCGCCTCTTCCTCATCGCCAACGTGGCCCTGGGCGCGTCGATCACCATGCTGGTCTTGCTGAGCGTCAGCGTTGATGCGGCGATCCCTGCCGGGCTCCTGGCGATGGCTGGCACCGCGATCGCCCTCGGCGTCTCGGTCGGTCGCGCCATTCTGCAGCGCCGATGAGCGTCGCGCCGAAGCGCGTCGTTGTTGTTGGCGCCGGACTCGCCGGACTCGCCACCGCCATTCGCCTCGCCGCAGAGGGGGTGCACGTCACCGTTGTGGAGCGCGGCACACGCCCCGGCGGCAAGATGGGGCGCCGCGAGATCGGCCCGTATCGCTGGGATAGCGGCCCGACGATCTTCACCCTGCCAGAACTCTTCGATCAGCTCTGGAGCGCCGCTGGCGCGAAGCGCAGTGATGACCTCACGCTGCTGAAAGTAGAACCTGCGTCGCGCACCTTCTTCGCCGACGGGAGTGTGCTTGAAACGTCGAGCGACCTCGCCAAACTCGCCGCAAGCTTCGGTGCACTTGATCCGCGCGACGCAGCGGGGATCCCCGCCTTCATGCGCCGCGGTGAGAAGCTCTGGCGCGAACTGGACCAGACCTTCTTCCGACAGTCGCTGAGCCCACTCAGCCTGTTGGCACCGATGTCGTGGCTCGCAGGGATTCGTCTCGATGCCGCCACGCCGTATAGCCGCCGCATCAACAGCACCTTCCACGACGAGCGCATTCGTCACGTGATGCGCTACAAGTCGATCTACCTCGGCAGTACACCGCAGAGCGTGCCGGGCGCCTTCCTCTCGATTCCGTACATCGAGGCGAAGTTCGGCACCTGGCATCCGCAGGGGGGCATGCACGAAGCGCCGCTCGCCATGGAGCGGCTCGCCCGTCGCCTTGGCGTAGAGTTCCGCTACGGCACCGACGCGATCGGCAGCATCATCAGCAAGAAGCGCATCAGCGCACTGCGCGTGGCACCGCGCAGCGACAGCCGCGCGCTCGGCAGCGGCCCAGCGGCACCGAACCAGCCTGGCGAGGAGCGCATTGAGGCCGACGCGGTGCTCTTCAATGCCGACATCGTGCACGCCCATCGCGACCTGATCGGCGACGAGCACCTTGGCCTCTTCAGCCGCCGCCGCTTCAAGCACATCACCCCGTCGTCGAGCGCCTACATCCTGCACCTGGGGGTGAAGCGCACCTTCCCCGATCTCGCCCATCACACCGTCTGGCACCCCGAGAACCCGAACGAGGAGCTCGACCGCATCATCGACTCGCCGGTGCCGAGCGGCGACCCAACCCTCTACATCCAGCACGTTGCCGCCACCGATCCGACCGCCAAGCTCGACGGCCGCACCACCCTCTATGTGCTGACCCCGGTGCCGCCACTCAAGGATCGCAGCTGGTGGGCCGAGCACCGCGATGAGTACCGCGCCGCCACGATCAAGCGCGTCTGCGAGCGCACTGGTTTGAAGCCCGAAGAGATTGAACAGGTCGCCGATTGGACGCCGCTCGAATTCGAGAACGAGCAGCGCTGCCACGACGGCTCAATCTTTGCCCTTGCGGCGAGCTTCTTCCAGAGCGCCTACTTCCGGCCAGCGAATCGCTCGAGCGATCTCCGCAACGCCTACTTCGCCGGCGGCGGCACCCAGCCAGGCGGCGGGATCCCACTGGTCATGCTCTCTGGGTACATCGCCAGCCGCCAGATCCTGCGCGATCTCGGCTACACCCTGCCCCCAAGTGAAGCGGGGCACATCGCCTAACGCTCGCACCCAGCAAACACGAGAGCCGACCCCCGAAAGGGCCGGCTCTCTCTTCACCCACGGGGCGAACGCTTGACTCAGACGGCGATGATGCCGAGCTTCACCAAGAAGTACACGAGGAACGCGGCAATGGAGACCCAGAAGAGGGGCTTCACGTCGCGAGCCTTCCCTGACGTCACCTTCAAGATGGCGTAGGTGATCAACCCAACACCGATACCGTCGGTGATCGAGTACGAGAGCGGCATCACGATCAACGTTGCGAGCACTGGGAAGCCATCAACGGCGTCCTTCCACTGCACATCGCGAATCGCCTCAAACATGAGGTAGCCGATGACGACCAGGGCCGGTGCGGTCGCCGCAGCAGGAACGATCCCTGCGATTGGCGACAGCAGCACGGCTGCGAGGAAGAGGAGACCGGTCACCACGCTGGTGAGACCGGTGCGACCACCCTCCTTGATGCCGGCAGCAGACTCGATGTACGTGGTGTTGGAGGAGACGCCCAGGGCGCCACCAGCCATCGCCGCGATTGAGTCAACCAGAAGGACGCGCTTTGCACCTGGAAGTTCACCCTTGCTGTTCAAGAGTCCGGCGCGTGCGCCGAGACCGACCATCGTGCCGGCCGTGTCGAAGAAGTCGCTCAACATGATCGAGAAGACGGCGAGAGCAACCGCGAGGAAGCCTGCACCGCTCGACCAGACGCTGAACATGGAGCCGAACGCCTGACCGATACCAACAAAGTTGGATGCATCAAGCGGGCTAACAAAGCTGCTTGGGATCGAGCTGACCCCAAGCGCAAGTGCGACGGCCGTGCCGACGCCGATCGAGATCAAGATGCCGCCCGGTCGGCGGATCAGTGCGAGCGCGGTCAGAAGGCCAGCGCCAAAGATTGCCAAGTGCGGAAGATCCGCCGTTGGAATCTCGGTGCCGCCGAAGCCGATGCCGGAGAAGAGTCCGAGTGGCACGGTGCCAGCGAACGACTTCACAACAACGTTGGCCTCAAAGAGACCGATCAAGAGCAGGAAGAGTCCGATGCCGACGGCAATCGCACGCTTCAGGTTGAGTGGGATCGCCTCGAGGATCGCCTTGCGGAATCCGGTGAGCATCAAGATCGTAATGAAGATGCCCTCCCAGACGATCACGGCCATCGCCTCGGACCAGGTGAGCCCGAGTCCAAGGATCAGCTGGAATGCGACGACCGCATTCAGCCCCATCCCTGCAGCAAGGGCGAACGGATAGTTCGACACCACGCCCATGAGGATGGTGAGCAGGCCGGCACCGAGCGCAGTGACGGCGAAGATCGCTTCAGCGCTTGGTGCGCCCGCAGCGCCGATCGCGCCGCCTGCGGCGCCCGCGCCGACATAGTTCGCGTTCACGAAGATGATGTACGCCATAACCAAGAAGGTGGTGGCACCGGCGCGGACTTCCGTCCCGACCGTGGTCCCACGCTTCTTGAGCTCGAACTCGAACTCGAGATACGAGGCAATGCTTGCCATGGTTTCCTCCCCTAGGCCGAATGGACGGTCGGCCGACCGGAACCCCACCTCCGGACAGCCTCCGCGCTGCCTGGAGCGGTCACTTGCGTGACCAGCGGCGTGTCATGCTCAACCTACGCCACCTCACCGTGCTGCAGACCCCCAAAACTGGGCAAAATGACACGATCTTGGGAGTTTTTTTCGTGCAGATGCACAAGATGGGGGTGGCAGAAGCGCGACGGTGAGGGTGGGCTGGCGGCCCCGGCAGGAGTCGAACCTGCGACCAACTGCTTAGAAGGCAGCTGCTCTAATCCACTGAGCTACGGGGCCAGCTTCCCGTAGGATAGAGGTATGAAGGCCCTTTATGACGGAACCGAGCTGGCATCGATGGACCCCCTGGTCCTGATGAAGAACCTTGACCACACTCGCATGACTGCGCGCCGCCTCTCCTACATCCTGCAGCAGCAGGTGCACCTCTACACCCCCGAGGCGAACAAGCTCCGCGACGAGATTGACCTCTACGTTGAGGCGGAGCACCAAATTGAGGGCGAGATGGCCCGGCGGAAGATCCGCGCCTAAGGCGATTAGGGCGGGAGAGAACATCGGAGGGCCTGACATGCGAAAGCGGCGCCACATCAGCGGAGTATTCGCTCTACTCGCTGCCATCGTGCTCATGGCGGGATGCGCAGGCACCGACAAGAACGGCGTGCCACTCGCCCCGACCGCCCCTGGATTTGGCGAGACCGTTGGATCTGTCTCTTGCGACTCGGGTGGACATGACGCGGCGTACCACCTCCACTCCCAACTCGCGGTCTATCTACCAGATGGCACGAGCGCAGAGGTGCCAGCAGACATCGGCGTCGGCAACAGCTGCATGTACTGGCTGCATACTCATGATGAGACGGGGAAGTTGCACGTCGAGGCTCCCGCGGCAACGGCCGCTACCCTTGCCGACTTCCTCGAGATCTGGCGCCGTTCCACTAATCCAACGATTCCAGATGCCGTGAACGCTGGGCTCGCAGAGGTGAAGGTTATGGGCGAGGTCGTCAGTGACCCTGCGAGTATTGAGCTCACCGACGGACTCGGAATCGTGATCACCCTCACGTCGTTCCCGCAGCCCTAACGCTGGCTAAGCAGAAGATTCGCGCCTAACCCCTAGCCGTTCGCGCCTGGAGCAAAGGTTACGCCACTCCCCGGCTGGCTATCGTCAAGTACCCAACGGCACCCCTCATCAAGATTGAGGCCGGTGAACGGATCGCCGATGAGGCCGATCGGCCCGTCAAGGTCGAGAAACTCTGCTGCGCCCGCAACGGCGGCCGCACCCGCGGTGCCGAGCTTCGTTTCGACCATGGAGCCGAACATGCGACGTAGGCCGAGCGACTCCGCCTTGCGGAAGCCACGCAGTGATGGGCCAAGCCCGCCGATCTTCACCTGCTTCAGGTTGACGCCGTCAACTAGGCCAACGAGCTGCTCAATGTCGTCGTACACGATGCAGTCCTCATCGGCGATCACGGGGATCTCGGTGGCGGCGGCGAGGGCCGCCATGTTCTTGATGCGGCCAGGCTGCAGCGGCTGCTCAAGCAGCTCCACGTTGCTGCGCTCAATGAGCGGCAGAAGTTCCAGCGCTCGCTCCAGGCTCCAGCCGCAGTTCGCATCGAGGCGCAGCGGCCCCTGATAGACCTCGCGTACGCGACGAAGTAGCTCCTCTTCGCCGCCAAGGCCAACCTTGAGCTTCAGGCTCGGGTACTTCGTTGCGGCGGCGGCGCGTTCCACCATGGTGTCAATCGGCGCAATGCCGATGGTGAGATTCGTATGGCCCATCGTCTCTGGTGCACCGAGCCAGCGGCGCAACGAGGTCTTCGCCGATCGGGCGAGCAGATCTTGCAGTGCCTGCTCGATCGCCGACTTTGCGGCACCGTGATTGCCGAGGGCGATATCCATCGCATCGCTCATTGGGGCGAGCCCGTCGGCGGCGCGGCCACTGATGCCGGCTAGGCCGCCCGCCGTTGCATAGCCCGAACCAGTAGATGAACCGCCCGAATCTGCGAGTGCCGCCTCAATTGCCGGCAGCGCTACCGAGAAGAGGAGTGGCGCAACAGCGGCGATCGTCTCTGGGGTGTCGCCGTAATACGGATCGGCGCAGCCCTCGCCCCATCCTTCGAGGCCGGTGGCGCGGTCGGTGATGTGCACGAACGCGGTGCGCGAGCTCTCCTCGTTCGGATCGGGTCGCGCGATGCGGAACGGCACCAGGTACGGGATGTCCCACAGGTGCACCTCAACGTCGAGACCGCCAGCGCTGAACGCGGCGAGTCGCGAATGCGTTGGCGCTACGGCCACACGCCACCCTCGGGGTCGCCACCGAGCGCCAGGAGCGGATCGCCGTTATTCATAGCAAGTGTTGTCACCAAGAAGATCACCACGCCATCGATCGGTGCCGTGGGTGTTTGCAGCACGTCGCCGAAGACGCCCTGCACTTCGCCGAGCTTCTCGCCCTTCTTCACGACAGAGCCGACGCCGACCGTTGGCTGCCAGTAGCCAGCGAAATCGGCAGGGATCTCGGCGCGCAGCCACGCCTCGCTGTTGAGGCGAGTGCTTGCACCAGGCTTGAGCGGCCCAACCTCGCGTTCGATTGGGCTCTGCGGAAAGCTGCCCATCCCCATCTCGGCGATCACGCCGCGCACGCCGGCGGCATGGCGTGCCACAAACTCGGGCTCTACGTGCCCCTGTCCACCGAACTCGCAGAGGATGCCGATCGCGCCGAGCCCTTCGGCGGTAGAGGTGGTGGTGCCGGGGCTTGCGCCAATCAGCAGCCACTCGGCGCCGACGGCGCGGCCGAGCGCCACGGCACGCGCATCACGTGCAGCATCGCCCGTCTGTTCGATACCGACAAATGGCGAAAGCGCCTCGTTGATATCGCCCGCGTGCAGGTCCAAGTAGACGTCGGAACCGGTCATGAGCTGCGTGGCGATGGCGTGGGCGATCCGCTCGCTCGCACTCCCCGTCGCCGACCCCGGATAGACGCGGTTTAGGTTCTTGCCGTCTTGTGGATTGACGTAGATCGAGCGCGCCTTGAATGCGGCAGGACTCGTGGCGAGCGTTGCGACGATCGAGCCCTTCAGGTTGCTGAGCGTTGCTGGGTCGCCAGCCTCAGGCGAGAGGAGGAGCGAACGCAGCGCCGCAGGACCGGTGTACTCGCCGCCATGAATGCCGGCGGTGATGGCGAGGCGTGGGCCAGGCTGCCCGCCGTTGATCACCACCACAGGGATCTGCGTCTGCTCGCCAGGGCCCGTCTCCACCGGAAGCCAGCCGGTGGCGCGACTTCCAGGGGCGGCGATTGCGGTACCGAGTTGCACGTTCATGCGCGCATCATGACAGGGGGGAACGGCTAATGCCGCGCACGTCTGCAGCCAAGCAGATTGGGGGAGAAGTTAGCGAGCCGGCCCCAGGCGCGGAACGTTCGACGATGCCAAGCGCTCCTCGAAGCGGCGTGCTGCGGCGTCGAGCTTCTCGAGATGCTCATGCAGGCGCTGGCGCGCCTGCTCCGCGGCAGCATCGAGTCCGCTCAGCTCGAAGATTCCCCAGAAGCGCAGGATCGGCATCAGCACGTCATCGCGATGAACGCGTATATCGTAAATTCCCGCCTTCGCAATATCGGCGGCCTTGCGGAGGAAGTTCGGAATCCCGGCACCTGGCATCTCAAAGCCAAGGACCTCGTCAACGATCGCCCGCACCGCGGCCGAAGGCTCGAGCTGAATCGCAGCCTTCAGCATGTCGCGGTAGAAGACCATGTGCATGTTCTCATCGGCGGCGATGCGAGCCATGATCCGATCCGCCACGGGATCGTCTGAATAGCGGCCGGTGTTGCGGTGCGCGATGCGTGTCGCCAGCTCCTGGAAGGCCACGTACGCCAGGCCGTGCAGGGTGTCTGGGAATGGATGCTCGTAGCCCTTCTCCAGCTGACTCATGCGACCGCGCTCCAGCAGGACTGGATCGATGTTGCGGGTGACCGTGAGGTAGTCGCGTAGGACGATGGCGTGTCGCCCCTCCTCTGCAGTCCAGCGACCGACCCAGTTGATCCAGGCGCCGTCGCCCGAGCCGAACATGCCGTGAATAAGGCGGTGGTAGCTCGGCAGATTGTCTTCGGTGAGCAGCCCGATCTCGAACGCGGTCTGCGCCACGCCCGTCAGTCGCGGGTGGTCTGGAGTCCAGGGCTCCTTGTCGAAGTCGCGGCCCAAGCGGTACGGGATGTACTCGTGCGGGAACCACTCCTCGGCCACCTGGATGTGGCGATTAAGTAGTCGGGCGGCCTCCGGCTCCAGCTCGTTGAGGATCTTTCGGTCGAGGGCGGTCCCTTGGCTAGGCTTCTCATCAGACATGGGGCAAGTGTAGACGAGGACGCCAAAACGACCCGCGGTCCCACTTGGCTGTACGCCTGGGTGCAACCGGCGGAGCGGCGGAGCGGCGTTACTTGACCTTCGCCATGGTATTCGAGAGCTAGGTGGTTGCAGTGGTGCGGGGCGCGCAACAGGGGTGCGACTGAGAGCCCGTTATGGGAGAGTTCGCGTGAGCCAAGGGTAATTGCCAAACGGCTCACATCTGATAGGAGGAGTAAGAGGTGAAAAGGACGTCATGGCTGCGCGCAGCGGCTGCTGCGCTCGCGGCAGGGCTACTTGTCGCTGCATGCGGGGGGGCCAGCGAGAGTCCCGCCGCAGGGATCGAACTCACCACTGATCCGGTGACGCTCACCATCCAGATCTTTAACGCTGGTGGTCAGGCGGAACTCGAATACCGACAGGCCCAAGCGGTCGACTTCACCGCACTGCACCCAAATGTCACCGTTGAGATCGTGCAGAGCGCCAACTACATCGACACGGTCCTCCCACAGGTCGCGGCTGGAACGGTGGGCGACGTGCTCTGGACTGACACGGACACCGGCTTTACCCAGTTCGCCGTTGCGGGCGCGTTTGAGCCACTCGACAGCTTCATTGAAGCGGACAGCTACGACCTGAGCCCGTACCCTTCGGCGCTACTGGAGTCGTTTCAGGTTGAAGATGCACAGCTCGTCATGCCGAACAGTGTGCTGCCATTCAACTTTGTCTACTACAACAAGGACATCTTCACGGCGGCTGGCGTGGCTGAGCCAACAAGCGACTGGTCTATTGCTGAGTTTGTTGACGCTGCTCGCAAGACAGCAGATAAGGGGAGCAAGCGCTACGGCCTGACGCTCGCCTGGAATGAGCAGTATGTGGCCTGGATGCGCATGTACGGCTGTGAGCTGAGCAACGATGACTCAGCTGCAACCGAGTACACGTATAACGGTGAGGGCTGCGCCGACTCAATGAAGACGCTTGACGACCTGAGCCGCGAGGCGGTCCTTAACTGGAGCCTTGGCGCGGGGTTCGGCGGCCTGCCAGAGGGCGACAAGGCTGGAGAGCAGAACTTCTCCGCTGGCAACGTTGCCATGTTGATCTCTGGCACATGGGAGTCCCCAGCAATTATCGCAAATTCTGCTGGTGCGTTCGAGTGGGGCGCAGTCTCCGTCCCCGTTGAGGGGAATGGGAAGATCCAGGGGGCGGCCTCTGGCTTCGGCGTCTCTTCAGCATCAAAGAACAAGGCATGGGCCTGGGAGTACGTCAAGTTTCTCACAGACATTGAAGGACAGAAGAGCGACGCGATCGCGGGCTACAACAGCTCGCCGATCTCTGCCGTTCTCGACGAGGTCTACTGCAAGTCAGAGGCACTCCCGTTGAGCAAGTGTGAGATCACCAAGATCGGCGTCGAGCGCATCGCGCTCGAGCCGATCAGGGGCGAGTGGTCCGAAGGATTCTGGGGTGTGGTCGGTGCAGCATTTGAGGGGGCATTCGTTGCCCAGACGCAGGGCGACTGGCAGGTGCTCCTCGACGATCTCGTCGAGCAGTCAACCGCTGCAGCACCGCTCCAGTAGGGGCGTGGCCGCAACGGCTTCTACGGTAAACGGTACAAAACGATGCGCGGAGCTGAAGAGGGGGCGAGCCGGATGAGCCGGTTTCGCTCCCTCTTCGCGCCCTTGCCGCTTCTACAGCGCAACGAAGAGCGCTGGTTCTGGCTCTTTATTGCGCCGTTCCTCGCCGGGTTCGTCCTCTTTGCGCTGCTCCCGCTGATCGCCTCGCTGGCGCTCTCGTTTATGGATTGGAATCTGCGCGGCACACCAAAGTTGGTTGGGCTGGAAAACTATGCCGATCTCGTAAACCTAGAGGGGAAGGGGAAACTCGTCCTGAAGGCCTTTAGTAACACGGCGATGATTACGATCATTGCAGTGCCACTGCAGTTGGCGGTGGGTATGGCGTTTGCGATGCTACTAAACCAGAAGGTACGTGGCATGGCGCTATATCGAATGGCCTTCTATCTACCGACCGTTGTTTCTGGCGTAGCCACTGCAGCGCTCTGGACCTGGATTCTTGGCACAGAGGGCCTGCTGAATAAGGGTCTCGACTTAATTGGCGTGGCGGGGCCCGCCTGGTTCAATGAACCTGAGTCGGTGCGCTGGGGAATCATCTTCATGCTCATCTGGGCGGGCACCGGAGGGATGACGCTGATCTTCCTTGCGGGCCTGCAGCAGATTTCAAAAGAGCTGCTCGAAGCGGCGGAGTGCGACGGCGCAGGGCGCATTCGGAGATTCTTCTCCGTCACGCTGCCACTCCTCTCGCCCACGCTCTTCTTCAATCTAGTCATTGGCCTGATCGGCGGACTCTCTCTCTTCACTGAGCCGTTCGTGATCTCTGGCGGTGCTGGGGGACCGGCGAACGAATCAATGAGCGTTGCGCTCCTTATCTACCGACTACTCATTCGCAACCTCGACTTTGGCTTTGGCTCCGCAGTTGCCTGGCTGTTGACGATCGTCGTCATGGTCCTTACCGTCATCAACTTCCGCCTCTCCAAGCGCTGGGTCTTTTATGACGACTAGGTCAGCCGCTGATTCACGAAAGGGACTGCGGATCATCTCGCCGGGCCGCCTAGCGCTTTATGCCACCCTCACCCTCTTCGCCGCGCTCTTCATCCTTCCGTTCGTCTGGCAGCTTGGAGGTTCGCTGAAGACGCCTGCAGAGCTCGCCAGTGGATCGTTCAACCTCTTCCCCGTCGACCCACAGTGGGGCAACTACGCTGAGGTCTTCCGGCGCGCGCCGATCGCCACCTGGTTCGCAAACTCTGTAGTGATTGCGGTGCTCGGCACAATCGGTGCGACGCTCACCTCTGCCTTCTGCGCGTACGGCTTTGCCGTCCTGCGCGCCCGGGGTAGCCGCCTCGCCTTCGGCATGGTGCTGCTCACTATCCTTGTTCCCTACCAGGTGCTGATCATTCCTGAGTACATCGTCTGGGCAAAATTGGGACTGACGAATACGCCGATCCCACTCGTCTTGCCGTGGTTCCTTGGTGGCGGCGCGTTCAACATCTTCTTGATGCGCCAGTTCATGCGTGGCCTCCCGCGCGATATGGTTGATGCTGCGCGCGTTGACGGCGCTGGTGAGTTGCAGATCTTCCGTCGAATCATCCTGCCGATGTGTGCTCCAGCACTTGCGGTGATTGCGGTCTTCCACTTCATCTTCATGTGGAACGACTTCTTGCGGCCGCTCCTCTACCTGCAAGATCCATCCGCGACCACACTTCCCGTTGGCCTCTCTGGGTTCGTCACCCGCTTTTCGCGGCAGTGGCACCTCCTCCTCGCCGGGAGTGCGCTCGCCTTGGCGCCGCTCGTCATCATCTTCGCCTTGGCGCAACGGGTGATCGCCCGTGGCATCAGCGTGGTGGGGGTGCGCAAGTAGAAGGGGCGCATGGCGCGACGACGCGTTGAAACAGTGTGGCTGATAGGTATAGTCGTAGAAAAGCAGATAAGTGCCGCATGCGGCAGAGGAGGGTGAGATGGCAGAACAGCTCGCGATCGCAGGGGGAAGTCCGGTCAAGTCTGATGCGTACCCCGCATGGCCCTACTTCGACGACAAAGATGAGGCGATCCTTCTTGAGGTGCTGCGCAGCGGTGTCTGGGGCGGTTACCCAGAACCGGGCAAGTACAACGCGCGATTCTGCGAAACCTTTGCTGCGTACCAGAACGGCGGTAAGGCCGGAGCGCACGGCATCTTGATGGTGAATGGCACCGTCACCATGGAGGTGGCGCTGAAGGCGCTCGGCATCGGCTGGGGCGATGAGGTGATCATCCCTGCGCTCACATTCGCCGCTACCGGCTACGCACCGATCGCCGCAGGGGCGCTCCCCGTTGTGGTGGACGTAGAGCCAGAGGCGTGGACGATCGACCCGAAGGCGGTTGAGGCGGCAATCACGCCGCGCACTAAGGCGATCATGCCGGTGCACTGCGGTCAGGTTGTTTCAGATATGGATGCAATCGTTGCGATCGCGCGCAAGCACGGCCTCGCCATTGTTGAGGACTGCGCGCACAGCCAGGGGAAGGAGTGGGGCGGCCAGGGGGTTGGCCTCATCGGCGACTTCGGCTCATTCAGCCACCAGTCGTCCAAGATCCTCACCGCAGGTGAGGGCGGCACACTGCTGACGAAGGATGCAACGCTCGCGCGACGCGCGCACTCGCTGATCGACTGCGGGCGCGCAAAAGATGACGCCGGCAAGGAGTTCACTTTCGGCGCGAACTTCCGCCTCGGCGAGCTCCACGCGGCGCTGCTGAACACGCAGATGGAGCGCTTTGAGGCGCAGCGTGCCGAGCGCGAGACGAACGGTCGCTACATGGAGGAGCAGCTCACCAAGGTCAACGGCGTCCGTGCACTGAAGGTCTTCGACCGCGTCACGCGCCTCTCCTTCTACCGTTTCATCATCGCGATCGATCCTGAGGCGTTCGGCGGAGTGGGGAACGCTGCCGTGTGCGAGGCACTCGATGCTGAGGGGATCGGCTGCTGGGTCGGCTACGAGTCGATGAGTGACTACGAGCTCTTCCAACCGCATCTCTCACGCATGCCCGTGCCGATGCAGTACGCGAAGCAGATGGATCCGAAGAGTTGGCACACACCAGTTGCTAATCGTGCGGCGAAGCTCGAGCAGATCTACCTGGACGAAAACATCTTCCGCTCCGGGAAGGCGGGGGTTGATCAGGCGGTTGAAGCGCTGCTGAAGCTGCAGCGTCACCCAGACGTGCTGAAGAAGGTCGCCGCCGCGATGGCCGCCGGCTGACCTGCCGCGTATGACGGAGGCTGTCCGCTTCGCCATTCACGGCGGTGGCTACATCGCAAAGATCCATGCACAGGCGGTAGCAGATACCGCTGGCGCTCAGCTTGTTGCGATCGCTGGGCGCAGCGGAAGTGCTTCGGAGTTAGCGAAGCTCGCTAGCGTTCCGTGGCTTGACGGCGAGGAGGGTCTCGTTGCGGCGGCGAAGCGTGGCGAGTTTGATGTTGCCATCTTGTGCACGCCGAATACGATGCACGCCCCTGTTGGACTGCGACTCCTTGACGCTGGCGTCCACCTGCTCGTAGAGAAGCCGATGACCACAAGCTTTGCCGACGCAACAGCACTCGCCGATCGTGCACGCGCCAACAAGCTCCACGCCGCAACAGCGCACATGTGGCGCGTGGACCAGGAGGCAACCTGGCTGCGCGATCAGGTTGCGGCGGGGGCGGTCGGTGCGGTGTATAGGAGTCGCGGATGTGGGGTGCACACTGGCTGGGGGCCATCAGGTTGGTTCACCGAGGCGAAGCTTGCCGGCGGCGGCGCGGTTGCCGACATGGGAATCCACGCGATTGACACGCTGCGTTTTGTTCTTGGTGAGCCGAAGGCGATCGCCGTCTCGGCGCGAACCGCGCGCCGCTTCATCAGCGGCGACGTTGAAGACACCGCCTCCATTCGTATTGATTGGGAGTCTGGTGGCTGGTCTGAAGTTGAGGCCGGCTGGTGGCAGCCGTTCGCCGACGGACTTGAATCGAGCCTGCGCCTCTACGGCGAACGTGGCACCGCCACCCTCTTCCCCACCGCCGTGGTGAAGGGGGCCGGAGGCGACGCCGCCGAGACGTTCGCTGGCCCGGCGGTAAAGAAGGGCGACCACTGCGATCCACTCATCTACGCTGCGCAGATCGCGCACATGGTCGGGGTAGTCAACGGCGCGCCGTCACTGTTGGACACCTGTGGCCCTGCCGCAGTTGCCATCATGGAGGCGGCGTACCAATCAGCCGCAAGTGGAAAGACTGAGCCAGTTCCGTCGTGAAGTTGCCATCAAGAGGCGTAAGTTGACCCAGTCAAACTCTTCGTTTCAACGGCGCCAGCGGCGGCCTTCACGTCTTCACGGTGAGGGCGACAAGGCGCTCAGCCATACTGTCACCCTCGCATCATGCGCCGAGCGCGCGCCGAACAGTTGCCAATTCAGCGTCGCCGATTGAGAGCTCGTGCGCATGCGAATACCAGTAGCCACCAGCACGCGCAAAGGCTGGAAGCTCCTTCAGTGTCGCCTCAACCTCGCTCCAGCTAACGCCGAGGTCGGCGAGCCGCCAGCGCGTTCCGGCGGCGGCAACGATCGCCATCGCGCGCTGGTGATCAATCCTGGTAAGTGACGTCATCGCGAGAACACCCATCACAACGAGTTCGCCATGCATGATTGTCCGCCCCGTGACTGCCTCAAAACAATATGCAAAGAAGTGCTCGCTCCCCTCTTCAAACCGCGCATGTCCGAGATTGTGGCATCTCCACCCGATTTCACGATGTAACTCCATGAGAGAGCGAATCCCCGACTCTGACCGCACGGCAATCTCCGGGGCGGCCGCTTCGAGGGCATCGATATAGCGCGCAGATGCAGCGGCTCCCTCCTCGCTCCAGGCAGGGGCAATTCCCTTGCCAACCGCCAGCTTCCAATCTGCGATCGCAGTGAGGCACGAAAGAACGTCACCGATACCAGCGGAGAGGAGCGCGGACGGCGCAGAGCCGAGGATCTCGTAGTCAATGAGCACCTCCTCTGGGACGGCATCTCCCTCGTAGCGCACGCGCTCGCCGTCACGCAACGCGCTCATCCGCGTGAAACATGCATCAACCGATGCAAGCGTTGGCAGCTGCACGAGAGGCAGTTCGCGTCGCCAGGAGATCCACTTCGCTACATCCATCGCCGTGCCACCGCCAACACCGACAACCGTGACGCCGCTTGGCGCAGAGCGTGCGAGGCCATCGAGCGTCGCCTGGTCTAGGGCCCCGGCCATCAGGAGTTCGGTTGGCTCGCGACCAAAGTTTGGCGCAACGATCGCCCATGCCTCGGGCTGTGTCACGACTAGCGTCCGACCGAGACGGTCGCCGAGTCCACGGGCGAGCCCGCGCTCATAGGCGGCGGGGAACCCATGGCGGGCGATAAAACTTGCGTACCCTGCCTGTTGCGGCCGCGACGTTTCGCCGCGTGTCAGCGGTTGATCGCCACCGTCGCATCCCGTCTTCCCCGTCTGCCACTTGATGCCCATCGGGATAACCCTCCCATATTGAAGCGCCTAAGGACGACTCAATTCCCAGATCACCTTCAGGGGTGAGTCATCACCGAGCGCGTACTGGGAGAGCTCCCAGATCACGGTCCCCGACGCCTCCTCCTTGGCAATGGCCACCTAGGCACGCAGCGTGGCGGCCCCGTTGTAGTTCTGCTCCTCGCCGAGGTCGAGGATGCGATCGCCGTCTGCCGTCGCCCGATCAGACTCAATAATTTTTCGGTAGGAGATGTCCCCTGGACGCGCCCTGGAGGCAGAGCGTGAGGCTTGCTCAGCCGTGCGTCATGCGGAGATTTGGTAGCGCATACCGGATTCGAACCGGTGGTCTCTGCCTTGAGAGGGCAGTGTCCTAGGCCGCTAGACGAATGCGCCCCGAGTGCGGGCCGTGCCCGGATGAAGATGATACCGATCGGGGCGTCATGCGTCCAACTGGGAGGCGGCGAGCCGTAATTGGCCCTGCGTGTAGGGTTAGTGCATGAAGCGCCGAATCGCCCTGGTTGCCTCCCTGGCCCTGCTGCTAGCTGGCTGCGGCTCGGGGCTCGAGGTGATCCATGGGTCGCCAAAGGCGACTCCCACCGACTTCGCCGGCCTCACGCAGAAGCTTGCCAACCACAACCTCACCGTCGACACGGTCGTGAGTGGTGATGCAGGTTGCACCGACCAGGGGCTCGCCCCCATGGCGATCTCCTTCACGATTGCTGGCCTCGGTGAGGCTACTCCCCTCCCTGCCCGCCTCTTCCGCTTCCGCAACGACGAGTCGTATATGAAGCTGCGCGCAACCGTTGATACCTGCGCCGCTGAGTGGGTCACGGACCCGGCGAGGCTACTGATGATTGACGCCTCGCCCTACGTGCTGGTGATGGAGGGGGCGACCGACCAGGCCTTTATCGACGCGCTGCGCACCTCGCTCCACGAGGCAGCGGGAAACTAGACCTCTTCCTTCTGCGTGCGCGGCGACGTGCCGGCGCTGCGCGGAACGGCCGCCTTGATCGCACCCTTCACAAAGCTCGCCTTGATTGAGGTGGCGGCGGCGATCTCCTGCTCCTCTACCGAGAGGATGCCGTGCCGGCCGAGGGCGGCGAGCTCGTCGCGAATGTAGGTCTGCAGCATCTCGGGGCCGTCGGTGCCGATCACATAGCGCACCTTGTTCTTGCGCAGCGCGTCGAAGATCTGGCGGAACTCGTCCCAATCCTTCACCACCTGCGTCATGAGGTTTGAGGTTGGGCAGATCTCGAGAACGATCTTGCGCTCGGCGAGCGCCTTCAGCGTCTTTGGATCTTGCGCCGACTTCACGCCGTGGCCGATGCGGTCGGGCTCAAGGTTCTTGATCACGTCGAGCACCTCGCTGACGGGGCCAGACTCGCCCGTATGCACCGTGATGCCGAGGCCGGCGAGACGGGCGCGACGGAAGAGCTTCTTGTACTCGACGACCTTGAAGCTGTTCGATTCTGGGCCGGCCACATCGATGCCGACGATGCCGCGGCTCTTCCAGGCGATCGCCTTCTCGACGATGATCGCATTCTGCGCGTAGGTGAAGCCGCGGTCAAGGCAGAGGATTAACCCTGGCATCACCGGGTATTCAAGTGCGGCACGGTCGGCGCCCCGAATTGCCGCAGCAATAATGTGGTCGAGGTCCTGCTCACCGTTGCGATTGCGCTTCATCGGATTGAAGCGCAGTTCCATGGTGGTGATGTGGTTCTTGCGATACGCACCAGCAACCACCTCGTACACGGAGCGTTCCACGGCGATTGGTGATGACTGAATCAACTCGGTCCAGTGGAAGAGGTCGAGATAGCCATTGAAGCTGCGCGTGCGCTTGGCACCTGCGGTGATCATTTTGCGGAAGGCCCAGTAGTCCTTGGATGGGAGTCGGATCCCCTGCGAGTGTGCGATCCCCCACATGATTGCTGGCGTCACGGAGCCGCCCAGGTGGCAGTGCAGTTCGGCGAGCGGAATGCGCGGGCTCAGCGTGGTGCTGCGACTCATGCGCTGGCTCGCTCGGCGCGGCGACCACGTAGCGCTGGGGAGCCGGCTGGCACCTGATCTCGCGCGTGATACGAGCTGCGCACCAGCGGGCCCGACTCCACATGCTTGAAGCCGAGCGCCAACGCCTCGTCGCGCATCTCGTCGAACTCTGCTGGCGTGTAGTAGCGCATCAGCGGCAGGTGTTCGGCGGTTGGGCGCAGGTACTGACCAATCGTCAGCACGTCGCAGTCAACGGCGCGCAGCGCCTTGAACGCCTCGGTCAGTTCGGCGCGCTCCTCGCCAAGGCCAACCATCAGCGAGCTCTTGGTGTGCACCGGGTTGCCGAGCTCGGCTGCCATCACCTTGGCACGGCGGATCACCTCAAGCGAGCGATCCCAGCGGGCGCGCTTCCGTACCGGCTTCTGCAGGCGCTGCACCGTCTCCAGGTTGTGATCGACGATGTCGGGGGCCGCCTCCATCACCGCACGAAGCGGCTCCTCTCGCCCGTCGAAGTCGGGGATCAGCACCTCCACGCCCGTATCCGGCGCAAGGGCACGAAGCTCACGAATCGTCGCGGCGAAGATCGCGGCGCCACCGTCGGCAAGGTCGTCGCGGGCGACGCTCGTCACCACCACGTGATCGAGGTTCAGCGAGGCGAGCGCCTCGGCCACGCGGCGCGGCTCATCAAGGTCGAGTCCATCGGGGCGGCCGGTCTTTACGGCGCAGAAGCCGCAGGCGCGCGTGCAGGTGTCGCCGAGGATCATGACCGTCGCGGTCCCCTGCTCCCAGCACTCGCCGATGTTCGGGCAGCGCGCCTCCTCACAGACGGTGTTCAGGCTCTGCGTGCGCATCAGTGACTGCAGTTCGCGGTAGCGCGCGCCGCCTGGCGCCTTTGAGCGAATCCACTCTGGGTGCTTCAAGGCGACGAGGATCTCCTCGGTGTGGCTCGGCGCGGCGCCAAGCATTGGCAGCTGTCGACCGATAAGTGGCGATCCGGCCATTAAAAGTTCACCGAGCGGCCGAGCGAGACGAGTGCCGCCTCGCCGAGCACCTCACTGAGGGTTGGATGTGGATGCGTGGTGCCGCCAAGCTGATCGGCGGTAGCACCGAGCTCCAGCGCCAAGCTCGCCTCGGCAATCAGGTCAGTCACCTTTGGCCCAACCATGTGCACCCCGAGAAGGGCGCCGCTCTCCGCGTGTCGGAGCACCTTGCAGAAGCCGTCGCTATCGCCACCGATGTGCGCCTTGGCAATCGCAGCGAACGGCATCACCCCCGCAACGAACGGCACGCCGTCGCGCTCGAGCTCCTGGGTGGTGGCGCCCACTGATGCCACTTCAGGGCGGCAGTAGGTGGCGCGTGGCTGCTTCGTGTAGTTCATCTCGTGGATCGGCTGGCCCGCAATCGCGTGGGCGGCGATCAGACCTTCGTGTGCGGCAACGTGCGCGAGCTGCAGCCCGCCGATCACGTCACCCACGGCGTAGAGGTGCTCCTGCTTGGTGCGCATCTGCGCGTCGACGGTAATGAAGCCGCGCTCCACAGTCGCTGCGGTGCTCTCGAGGCCGATGTTGGTGCTATTCGGCACGCGACCGGCGGCAATAACGAGCAGGTCGGCACTGAGTGGTGTCGCAGTACCCGTGCCGTCGATTGGTTCAATGCTGAGCGTTACGCCATCGGCGCTGCGCACGAGGCTCCCCTCTGTAATGCGGTGGGCTACATAAATCGCGATGCCGCGCTTGGTGAAGGCACGCCCGAGCTCTTTCGATGCGTCGCGATCTTCGAGCGGCACGATCGCGGGGAGCATCTCAACGATGGTGGTCTCTGCGCCAAGGTCGCGGAAGTACGAGGCGAACTCGCAGCCAACGGCGCCGCCGCCAACCACGATGACGCGCTTCGGATGCAGTGTCCCTGTCACAATGTCATCACTGTCGACGATAACTTTGCCGTCGGTCTCGAGGCCTGGAATGCTGCGCACGCTTGAGCCGGTTGCGACCACGATGTCGGTTGCTGTGATCGTGCGCTCTTCGCCAGTTGGTGCGCCAGCCTCGTCAACGAGCGTTGTTCTTCTTGAAGAGGCTCTTGAGGCCTGCGTGCATCTTGGCCACGATCTTGTCGCGGCGGGCGCCAACGACCGTCGTGTCGATGCCGGTGGCGGGGGGGATCTGAATGCCGAAGTCGGCCGCCTTGCCGATCTTGGCGAGCAGGTCGCCGCTCTCGAGCATCGCCTTGGCGGGGATGCAGCCCCAGTGGAGGCAGGTGCCACCCACCTTGGACTGCTCAACGAGCGCCACGCGCTTGCCGAGCTGGGCGGCACGGAAGGCGGCGGCATAGCCACCAGTTCCACCGCCGAGAACGAGGAGGTCGTAGTCGGGCATACGAGAATCCTACGCCCCGCCGCCGACCCTTGCCGCGCGCTGCTAATCTCCGCCGCAATGGACCTACCACTGCTCCTCGCCGCCACTCTCGGCGCCTACCTGGCGGGCTCGATTCCGTTCGGTCTCCTTGTAGCGCGCCTCACCGGTGGCCCCGACCCACGCTCAATCGGCTCTGGCCGCACTGGCGGCACCAACGCACTGCGGGCGCTCGGTCGTCGACGCGCCGCCGTGGTTTCCGCGGGAGACATTCTCAAGGGAACCCTCCCCGTTCTCGCCGTGCACTCGCTGGCCGCGCAGGGGGCTGAGATCTGGACCAGCACCTGGACCGTGATCGCCGCGCTCTTCGCCGTCATCGGCGCCACCCGTTCAATCTGGGTCGGATTTAAGGGGGGTCGCGGCATCGCAACCGGCTTCGGTACCGCGCTCGCGATTGCGCCGATCGCACTGGCTACGGTTGCACCAATCTTCCTTATCGTGATCTGGCGAACCAGGATCGTCTCGCTCGGATCACTCGCCGCTGCAGCGCTCTTTGCCCCAGCCCTCTTCATCATTAGCTACGCCACAGCCGGGATGCTCGACGGTGCGCTCATTGCGTATGGCATCGTTGGACCTGCGTTGGTCTGGTTTGCCCACGCCGACAACATCGCGCGACTGCGCGACGGCACAGAGCGGACGTTCGATACGGGGATGTTGCAGCGGGACTAACGCGAACGGATCAGCTGCACCACGATATAGATCGTTGCCAACACCAGCACAGCAGCGACAATCGGCAGGCTACGCACCGCTGAACCGATCGGTGGTACCAGCGCGCTGATCTCCTGCAAAACCAGTACGGCTGCGCCAGCGGCGAGTGCCGCAAGCGTTGCGGAGCGGAGCGGACTCCTGGGCTGGCTCACTGCGCCAGCGTATCAGCGTCGCGTGGCAGGTCGAGCGGCGCAACGATGAGCTCGCCAACGAGCTTGCGCGAGGTTTCGCTGAGGAGCGTGATCAGCGGGCGGTGCAGCGTGATGGTCACATCGGCGCCAGGTGCGCCGCGGCGTCGGCTCCCCGTCTCAGGATCAAGCCCGACCGGTGCCGTGATCGCAAGGCACGGAACGCCAGCGGCGCGCGCGCGAATCACTAGGTCAATCCCTGCCTGCGTTGGCACGGGTGGCACGATCGCATCGGTGGAGCCGCCGAGCGCCTCCATCACCAGGGCAACATCTTCGATGCCCGCGCGAAAGTGTGCCGCTTCACGCATGTCTGGCACGCGGAAGCGCCGCGCATTTGTCAGTGACTCAAGTCTATCCCAGGCGGCCGATGCTGCGGCGTGCTCTGGTCGCGCGCGTGTGCCACAAAGCGCCACAACAATCGGCGTACCAGCTGCGGCGATGCGCAAGCCAGCCTCAAGGGCGAGAGCTGACTCAGCGCCAGAGCCAGCGAGGATGAAGACTGGTGCGCCAGGAGCGGCGGCACCGGATGCGATGCGGCCCTTGGCGAGCGCCAGTGCGAGTTCAGCGATCGCGTCGCCCCCACTCGCGAGTAGCTGCTCAGGGGTGTGTCCGAGTCGCAGCGCCTTCGCCTCAATTCCGCGCATTGCCGCCATCGAAACTGGGGCGAGGTTGCGGTGCTTGCGCCAACGTGTGGCAACGGGTGCAACCCACGCCGAAATCTGCTCAGGGCTCATGACGCCGCGCACGCTGGGTCGGGAGGGTCGCTTCAACATGAGTAGAGGATAGACGTGTGGCTAGCCGGTGTTGCGCAGGCCGGCGGCGACCCCGCTGACCGTGAGGCGAACGAGGTGTGAGAGCTCGGCGCGCTGACCCTCATCGGTGGCACTGCGGAGTGCGCGAAGGAGCTGTACCTGCACGCGTGAGAGGGCGTTCACCTCGGGGGCACGCCCTTCAATTGAAGCCCGCAGCTCTGGGTCACTGGCGAGCAGTTCGTCTGTGCCAGCAATGCGTCGCAGCGCATCGCCAGCAGCGGTGCGCTCGGCAACGATCGTCGCCCAGACCCTCGTTGCATCGGCATCACTCCCAGCGCCACCAAGTGCCGCGAACTCTTCGGCAACCTCAGGTGAGGACTTGGCGAGGATCATCGCCGCGTTGTCGACGATCGACTGGAAGAAGGGCCAGCGTTGATATGCCTCATGCAGCGTGGCCATAGCTGCGGCGTCGTCGAGCGTTGCGCGCAGCGCACCGAGCCCGTACCAGCCAGGGAGATTCACGCGCGCCTGGCTCCATGAGAAGACCCATGGGATGGCGCGCAGGCTGGTGAGCCCCGAGCCGCCCTTCGCCACTCCCCCGCGCACGGCGGGGCGTGAGCCGAGGTTCAACCCGCCTAGTTCAGCAATTGGTGTGGCGGCGCGAAAGAACGATTCAAATGCGGGGTCGTTCGGGATCAACTGCTGATACGTCTTGCGTGCTGCTTGAGCCACGGTGCCAACGGCGGGGGCAAACTCCCCCTCCCACTCTGCGCGTCGCTGCTCGGCGAGCGGGCTGCGCATGGTGAGCAGCGCCGAGATGATCTGCTCCGCCTCACTAAAGGCGATCGCGGGATCGGAGTAGCGCGAAGCGATCACCTCGCCCTGCTCCGTCACCTTGAATCCACCGCGCAGGCCGGCCGGGTGTTGCCCCAAGATCGCGCGATGCGTTGGGCCACCGCCGCGACCGATCGCGCCACCACGTCCGTGGAAGAGGGTGAGCTTTAGGTTGTGTGCGTTGGCACGATCCACCAGCGCCGCCTCAGCCAGATGCAACAGCCACACGCTTGAGAGGTAGCCCGACTCCTTATTCGTATCGGAGTAGCCGAGCATCACCTCGAGGCGCCGGCCGCGCTCCACGATTCGCGCCTGCAGCACCGGGTTCGCAACGATCTCGTCAACGAGTTCGGCGGCGCGCTCCAGTACGCGCGCAGATTCCAGCAGCGGCACGATGTCAACCTTCGGTGAACCTGCAACAGCTCCCGACGTAAGGTCGGAGCCGATGCGCTGATCCTCTGCCCAGGCGAAGAGCGCCAAGAGCTCGTGCAGGTCGTCGATCCCTTCAAAGCCACTGATCACATAGCGACCGAGGCTCTCCTCGCCGTGCGTGCGCTGGATCTCTGCGGCAACACGAATGGTCGCCAGCACCTCACCAACGGTCACACCTGGAACGGCTTCGTGAGCAAGGGCGCTCTTGGTTTTGACTAGATCGAGCGCTGCCGCTTCACCAGGCCTGCCCAGTTCAGCGGTGAGATGGCTGATTGCCGCATGATGCGCCCCGCGCGCCTGGCGGATCTCCATCATGGCGAAGTGGAAGCCGAAGGCTTCGACCTGCCACTCAAACTCGAGCAGCTCGCCATACGCCGAACGCTCTAGCCCATCGGCGGCGAGACTTGCGCGAAGCTCGCGCAGTTCGTTGATGAGCTCCTGCGGGGTTGCATAGCCGCCAACCTCACTGGCTCCCTCGATGCGCGCGCGACGAGTGCGCGCAATACGCTTCGCGATAGCACCGAGGCGGCGTCGATACGGCTCATCGGGGAAGCGGTGCGAGAGGGTGCGTTCAATCTCGCCGAGATCATTTGCGTCGCGGGCGAGCGATGCGCCAAGCGCGCCGTCCTGCTCGCGCCCATCAACCGTTGCGGAAATAGTCATCATCAGTCGCGAGGCAACCGCCTCAAGGGCGCGCAGCGCGTGGTCGGCCTGAATGCGCATCGCCTCACGCGTTGTCTCAGCATTGACGTTCGGGTTGCCGTCGCGATCTCCACCGATCCAGGTCCCCCAGCGCAGTGCCGGTAGTGGCAGTGGCGCACGGAGGCCCGATGGTGCGGTGGCCTTCTCAAGGCGGCCGAGCGCATCGTCGAGGCTGCGCAGCAGTCGTGGCACGAGGCGGAAAATCGTTCCATCAAAGTGGACCAGCGCCGAACGAACCTCATCGAGGGCGGTGACGCGCCGGGTGCGGATGCCGCCCATGCGCCAGAGGTTGGTCATCTCCTCACGCAGTCGCAGATCAACCTCGGTGGCGAAGGTGCCGCCAGTCGCACGTCGGTCGAGCAGGGTGCGGATGCGACTGAGCGTATCGATCAGCGTGCGACGGCGCGCCTCGGTCGGGTGCGCAGTGAGCACAGGTAGGTAGCTGACCTGGGCTGCGGCGGCGCGAATCTCTGCTGGGGCAAGCCCCGCGGCGGCGAGATCGGCGAGCGCGGCATCGAAGCTGCCAGGCCCTGGCGCGGCGGCCGGATGGGCGCTCGCACTGAGTTGCGCGGCACGGCGGCGCTCCTCTACAAGGCTGGTGAGCCGGAAGCGCAGCGTCAGCGCGCGAACAATGCGCTCCACCTCGTCGTACTGCTCGGTTGAGGCTGCGGTCAGGTTGAAATCAACGGCGCGCTTGGCGTGAAGGGCCTCACGGAAGCGAGCGACGAACGGGAGCCCCTCCTGCTCGGTCAGGGTCTCTTCAAAGATCTGATTCAGCAGCTCAAGGTCGTCCACGACCCTCCCCTCAGTCGCCGCGGTGCGGCAGACGGTAGCGATCCCTTCCCAGTGACTCAGCGAGTCCCTCGGAGACCATCTTGTTGATGGTAGCCGCGACCGCCGCTTCGTTGTGCTCACCCCGCTCACCAGCGACCTGCGCCCCTGCCCGGCCAGCCTCGCGCAACTCATCCAATAGGCGCCCCCGCAGCCATCGTGCGGTCTTCGTGAAGGGGGTTCGCGGTTCGCTGCTGCGTGGAACCTTGGCGAAGGTGCGACCCGCTGATGGGCAGTACTCGCGCAGCGGGCACTCGCCACACTTCGGCGCAGCGGCGCGACAGGTTGAGGCGGCCAGATCCATTGCCGCCTGCGCCCATGCGCCAGCCTCGCCATCTGCAAGTTCGCCACCAAACTCGTTGGCGTGCACCTGCACCTCACGCGGTGACAGCGGCGCATCTGCGCCAACTAGCCGCGCGACGATGCGCGCAATGTTCACGTCAACAGGAATCTCGCGACCGCCGAATGCGATCGCGGCAACGGCGCGCGCCGTATACGGGCCAATACCGGGAAGCTCCATCAGCGCATCAACGCTCGATGGCAGACCGCCAGCCGCAACAGCGGCAGCGGCGGCACGCTGCAGGGCGAGCGCACGTCGGTTGTAGCCGAGCCCCTTCCATGCCACCAGCACATCGGCGGTCTCAGCCGCGGCGAGTGACTCGAGCGTTGGGAATCGCTCAAGGAAGACGGCTGCTAACTGATCGACGCGGGAGATCTGCGTCTGCTGCGCCATCACCTCGCTCACCAGCACGCTGTACGGGTCGGAGCGCTCGCGAATCTTCAACGGTCTGGCGGTGGCGGCGTACCAGGCAAGTAGGGCACGGTTGACCTTGTGGATGAACTCCCGATCGAGTGGCTGGGCTGCCGCGCCCCGCGCGGCCTTCGTCATCGTCGCTCGGGGATAGTTGGCGGAATGCGATTCTTCAGCGACTTGCTGCGCAGGTCGCGCGCGAGCTCCGCCTGTTCAATCGCATCGGCGAGGGCGTGATGGTCGGCGACAAGATCGGTTGGGTACACCTGCCGGACGAATCGCTTCACCGTCTTCTTCCAGGTGAGGTTCTCACCACCATGCAGCGTGTAGTAGACGCTCTTTAAGTCCATTGCCGACATGCCGAACGGATTCTTCACGCCGGCCTCAGCGAACGCCATCGTGAGCCACATCCAATCAAATGGGGTGTTGAAGCCAACGAAGAGCGGGCTGGACTCTGGTGCAGTCGCCTCGGCGGTTGCACGCACCCAGAGGGCAAATTGGCGCACCCCTTCGAGCCGATCAATGCCGTTCTCCTCAAGGTGCGCGCGCGAGAGGCGATGGACGCGCTCCTCTTTATGGCCCCACTGCTTCGTTGGGTCCGGGCGCAGCTCCACGTAGAAGCTCTTCTTCGGGTCGTCGACGAGGCAGGCGCCGATGCTGATCAGGCTCCCGTCGAGTGGCGTCTGCCCAGAGCACTCCACGTCAACGCTGAACCAGAGCTCCTGCGGGAGCCCCTCTTCAAACGGGGGTGGCGTTGGGGTGTCGTGCTGCATCTGGTGCAGCCTACGGCATCAGCCCGATGGGGATCGCCCTACTCGCTCCGCACCATGATGTGCTTCGCCACGGTGTAGTCCTCCAGGGCGTACATCGACTGGTCCTTGCCGTACCCGGACTGCTTGAAGCCACCGTGGGGCATCTCGCTCGCCAGCGTGAAGTGATCGTTCACCCAAACGGTGCCGAACTGCAGCGCCTTGCTCACCTTGAAGGCTCGGGCGATATCGCTCGTCCAGAGTGACGAGGCAAGGCCGAACTGGCAGTCGTTTGCCCACTCCAGGATCTGCTCTGCGCTCTTGGCGCGCTGCACCGAGACGACTGGCCCGAAGACCTCGTCCTGCACGATCTCGGAGTTCTGCGCTGGCCCCGCAATAATCGTTGGACGGTAGAAGTGGCCCTTGCCGGCGACGCTCTTGCCACCGAGGACCACTTCAGCCTTCTTGCTCGCTCGCTGCACGAAGCCGTCCACGCGCGTGCGTTGCGCTGCGCTGATCAGTGGTCCCATCTCGGTCGCCTTGTCGCTGGTCGGCCCGACCTTGATCGTCTTCACCTGCTTAATGAGTGCATCAACGAGGCGCTCGTAGATCTTTGGACCAGCGATGATGCGGCAGGCTGCGGTGCAGTCCTGCCCCGCATTCCAGAAGCTAGCGGCACGCATTGTGCTCGCAACAAGGTCAACATCGGCATCGTCGAACACAAGAACTGGCGCCTTGCCGCCAAGCTCGAGGTGGAGTCGCTTCACCGTTGCAGCACCTGCCGCAGCGATGCGCTTCCCCGTGGCGGTATCGCCCGTCACCGAGACCATCCCAACGCCCGGATGCTGCGCAAGATACGCACCAGCCTCATCGCCAGTGCCAGTGATCACGTTCAAGACGCCGGCGGGGAGAAACTCTTGTGCAAGTGCTCCAAGCATCAGCGCTGTGATCGGCGTGCGCGCCGACGGCTTCAAGACAACGGTGTTCCCTGTGACGAGCGCTGGGCCGATCTTCCAGCCGGCCATCAGCAGCGGGTAGTTCCACGGCGCAATGGAGGCGACGACGCCAACTGGATCGCGGCGAATCATGCTGGTGCGCCCTGGCAAGTATTCGGCGACAGCCTTCCCCTCCATGTTGCGTCCAGCGCCAGCGAAGTAGCGCAGGTTGTCGACGACCGCATCAACCTCAATGCCGACCGCGCTGATCGGCTTGCCAGCGTTCTCGGACTCAGCCTTCACAAACTTGCGCTTCGCCGACTCAAGGGCGTCGGCGAGTTTCAACAGCGCGAGTGCGCGCTCGGCAGGGGTGGTGGCGCTCCATGCTGGAAAGGCCGCCGCGGCCGCGGCCACTGCAGCATCAACATCGGCGCGACCGCTCTGTGGAACAGTGCCCAGTACCTCGCGCGTTGACGGATCTTCCACCGTGATGGTCTTCCCCGACTTCGCCGCGACCGACTT
>JAPLHR010000058.1 GCA_026389535.1 Chloroflexota bacterium | reverse complement strand
GCAACCGTTCGCGCTAGCTGCGAACAGCGCTCCAGTACCGCTCAACCGCACCACCGCGACCGCTCTGCAGCGCAACCGTTGCACCCTGCGTTCGCACGGCGTCGGCCATCTTCTCGACGGAGCCGAAGAGGTGCGGCATCTGTGACTCGTATTGCGCGATCCCCTGCACCTTCTGCTCGAGCACATCTGTGACGTCGGCGATCTCAGGCGTTAGGCCAATGTTGGCGGGGAGACCAGCGGTGTAGTTTGCCGGTAGGCCAGCCGATGGATCGAACTGCTGCCAGTAGGCGTACGGGAAGTCTTCGTAGAAGGCGACCTTGTCGCTCCAGTCAATGCCAGGCATCGTCCACGCCTGTGCATCACCGAGCAGTGCGGCACCTACGCGGCGGCAGAGCTGGTGGTCAACATGCGAGCCGATGCCGAGCGGGAAGTAGACGCGCTGCGGCTCAAGTCGCGCGATCTCCTTGCGCAGCAGATCAATCGGTGCCGCGTCGTTGCCGCGCACGGTGCCGAGCAGCTGCTCATCACCCTCGTAGCCGCGGAAGACGGCGTCGGGAAGATCAAGGAACACAACCGCCGCTTCGGCGAAGAGTGCGTAGCGCTCATCCTCTTGGCGACGCTGTGCCATCGCCTCACCAGCTGCGGCGGCAATGGCAACGGCACCAGGATCAATCACGCCCTGCCCATTGTTGGTGTCACGCGTGCGTCCACCCGGGAGCGACGTGGCGCTGATGTCGGCGCGGCGATACCACGAGGCGCGCTGCCAGAACTCTTTGGCGCTATCGTCGGCCTCGCGCTGCGTCTGCCGTAGTCGTGCCGGCTCGGCCTGCCATGGGGCGAGTGCCTCTGCGGTTTCGCCGGGAACTGCGTTGTCGGCGGCAATAGAGCCGCTGTCGAACGCCTGTGATGCGGGCCAGATCGCCTTGCCACCAAAGCCGAGCGCCTGTCGCTGATACGAGGTGAGGCGATCGAGGCTGCCGTGGCCGGAGTAGACGCTCAGGATGATCACGTTCTGGCCGAGCTCGCGCAGGTTGGCGATCAGGCCGCCGCACGAAAGCGCCGCGTCGTCGGGGTGGGGTGAGACGAAGATGTGGCTCACGCGCGCCGGCCCGTCGCTACGGGGTGGTGCTGGTCGACGGTGAGGCGCTCGGCGATGCTGATGGTGCCGGCGTGGCGGTGAGGAACTTGTTCACCGAAGCGGCGAAGCCGTCGGGGCCGGAGATGAACGCCCAAGCAATTACGCCGCCAATCACTAGGTAGGTGAAGGTGACGAAGCGGCGCGGTCCGCGATCGCGCGGAGCGACCTTCGGGGCGACTGGCTGGGAGCCGATCTCTGTCATGCGCCGATTCTAGCGGGAGAGTTAGCGAAGGGTCGCGTACCCCGTGAGCTCGACATAGGAGCGTCCGGTGATCGGCACCCCGGCAAGGCTCCCCGCGACCGAGTTCGCCCCCTCCCAGTAGATGACCCCGGTGCTCTCGAGGGTGTTGAGCTCCTGATCGGCTACCTCGGGGGTGACGGTCACGTCGAGGCCAATCTGCGCGATCTGCACTCGCCAGCCCGAAGGCCAGGTCGCCCTGGTGCGTGGGCTGGTCCAGGTGCCGAGGGCGGTCAGGGTGATCTGGTCCCCCTCGATGTGCCGCACCACGCCGTTGGCCCCAACCCAGGTGCCGTACACGAGTGGGAAGCTCCCATCCTTGGCACGCACGAAGGAGAGCATCAGGTCGCTGCCATCGCTGAGGTTCAGCGCAAACCAATCCCAGCCACCACCGCCGATGGCGATGAAGTCACCCCACTGATGATCGAACCAGGAGCCCCCCGTCACGGCAAGCGTCTCACCACCAATCGTTAGGGTGCCTCCCGTTGGCATGCGTGTGCGCGAGTAGTAGTACGAATCGCCCGCATCAGCAAAGGCAACCCAGCCATCGGTGTCGTGCAGCACGGGGGCGCGACCTGCGCCCAACTGCAACATCAGGCCGTTGCCGCCGATCTCCATGCCGCCATCCGGCAGCACCAACATGACCCACGGATCGCGGCCGAGCGTTGATGGATCAAGCGGATTTGCCCCGGTGATAGCGAACGCCGCACTCACCGCGCGCGACATGATCGGTGCGATGTACACCTGCGGACCAATCTCCACGCGTTGGTCATAGCTAAACGAGCCCGCACGTTCACCGCGCGGCTTCTCGGTAATCGCAATGTGCGACGCCCACGTGACTGGGAACTGCCCACGCTTCGCACGGAAGATCACCGCCTCGTACCCAAACTCGCGCGTGCCATCCAGCGTTGCGAGGTGACCAGTCACATACCACCACTCCGTGAGTCGATCGTGGGGCGCGTCATCTACTGGGAGCGACACAGCAATCGGATCCATCGCACTCGGCCGCGGCGTTGGCTTCTCGAACGGCGCACCAGTTGGTGCTGGCGAGTTCGCCAAGATCGGACCAGAACATGCGGCGGCAAGAACTGCGCTGAGCAACAGAAGCACCAACCGCCCCATCATCGTCGTTCCGCCTCTGATTCTGTGGCGATGCGACCGGCGAGCAGTCGCTCCATCCACTTCGGTGCCCACCAGTTCTTATCGCCAAGGAGTCGCATTGTTGCGGGCACAAGCAGTGCGCGAACAATCGTTGCATCGAGCGCCACGGCAATCGCCACACCAACGCCAAGCGCCTTGATCAGAACAATTTCGGCGAACACAAACGAACCAGCAACCACAACAACGATGAGTGCAGCGCTGGTGACGATGCGTCCGCTGCGCTCCAAGCCGCCCGCAACTGCGGCGGCGTTGTCACCAGTGCGATCGTAGATCTCGCGCATGCGCGTGAGCAGGAAGACTTCGTAATCCATGGAGAGGCCAAAGAGCACGCAGAACAAGATCACGGGAATCGTTGTCTCAACGAATCCGAGTGGCGCGAAGCCAAGCAGCGCCGAGAGATTGCCGTCTTGGAAGATCCAGACCAGCGCGCCGAAGCTCGCCAGAATGGAGAGCGTGTTCATCAGCACCGCCTTGATCGGTAGCACGATGGAGCGCAGCAGCACCGCAAGGATGATCAGCGTGGCCAGGATCACGATCAGTGCGCTGCGCGGAAACTCCGACGAGATGGTGTCGACCACATCGACGATCTCTGCCGCGCCTCCGCCGACAAGAGTCGTTAACCCTGCGGGTGGCGTCAGCTTCGTCACCTCACCAGCGCCAACGGCATCTGGCGTTGCGGCGCGCAGCTCAGCAACGAGTGCGCGCGTATCGGGGCGGTTCGGCCCCTGCGCCGGCGTAATGGTGACGGCGGTGAGATCGCCACTCGTTGTGACCGAGAGCAGCTGCTGCACGTAGCGATCGGGTGGTGCGCCGCCTGGCGAGTCGTAGAGCAGCTGGTACTGCGCGAGCGTCAGTCGCGAGTCAATGGAAACGATGGAGTCAACACGAGCCACGCGCGGATCGGCCTCGAGCGCACGTACCCATGTAAAGAGCAGTGCGACGTTTGCTGGCGTGGTCGCGTCGCCGTTCGTGCGCACGGCAACGGTCATCGGTGAGAACTCGCCCTCGCCGAACGAGCCGGTGAGTGCGTCGAGTGCCTGGCGGCTTGGCACGCGCGATGGCAAGATGCCGCCGTCGGGGGCGTTGAACTTCACACCGAGCCATGGCGATCCGAGGGCGATCAGCAGGGCGAGCGTTGGCAGGGCAACGGCAAGCGGGCGACGCATGACTCCGCGGGCGAGGCGCGCCCAGCGACCCTTCTCGTTCGGCTCTTCGTAGGTCACCTTGCGTACGGCGAGCCGGTCAACCCGTGCTCCGAGTACGCCCAAGAGGGCGGGGAGAAGGGTGAGGCTGGCGACCACGGCGAGGGCGACGGTGATGGCGCCAGCAATGCCGATCGAGCGCAGGATGGCGAAATCGAACACCATCAAACCGGCGAGACCGAGCATGACCGTTACCCCACTAAAGAAGACGGCGCGACCAGCGGTCGCCACGGTGCGCTGCACCGCAAGCGCCACGCGATCCGCCTTGCGAGCACTGCTTCGACCAAACTCTTCGCGGAATCGCGAGACCATGAGCAGTGAATAGTCGACACCAAGACCGAGGCCGAGCAGTGTGGTGAGGTTCAACACGAAGACGCTCATGCGCGTCACCTGCGCCACACCGAAGATGGCAGCGAGTGCAACTAACACCGCAGCGCCACCAACGGCAAGAGGCAAACCTGCCGCAACGGCGGAGCCGAACACCAACAACAGCACGATCGCAGCGAGCGGCAGGCTGATCAACTCACTGCGGCGCAGGTCGCTCTCCGACACGCTCTGAATGTCGGCGTAGAAGGCGGGGCCACCGGCGATCTGCACGGTGAGGCCATCAACTGCAACGAGTGCCGCGGCAACGCCATCGAGT
>JAPLHR010000002.1 GCA_026389535.1 Chloroflexota bacterium | reverse complement strand
GAGCTCTCTGATTTTGCTCCACGCATCACCACGATCAAGATCAATCCGGAGAAGATCCGCGACATCATTGGTAAGGGTGGCGCGGTCATCCGCAAGTTGCAGGATGACTTCCAGGTCAACATCAACGTGCAGGACGACGGCACCGTGCAGATTGCTTCGGCTGACCCAGAGCGCACCAAGGGCGTCCTTGATGCGATCAACGGGATCACCAAAGAGGTTGAGCTCGGCGCGCTCTACATGGGTAAGGTCACCCGCATCATGGGCTTCGGCTGCTTTGTCGAGATCCTGCCAGGCAAGGAGGGCCTCGTACGTATCGGCGAGCTCGCCGACTATCGTGTGAACACCGTCGAGGACGAGGTTGCCGTTGGCGACGAGATCATGGTTGTGGTCACCGAAGTTGACCGCCAGGGTCGCGTAAACCTGTCACGCCGCGCCGCCATGCAGCGTCACAAGGCCACACCTCAGGAGTAACCGTGCTCCTAGGCTCTAGAAACACAACTGAGGACTTGCGGTCAACCCGCAGGTCCTCAGTCGTATACTGGGCAGCATGAGCAACGCATCGAACCGAGATGGCTACGTGGTCGCCGTACTTGGCGCCACCGGTCTCGTTGGGCAGACCATGATCGCCGTACTTGAAGAGCGCAACTTCCCCGTGCGCACGTTCATCCCACTTGCCGCGACGAGCGGTGGCCGAACCGTTCGTTTTCGTGGCGCAGATATTCCGGTGCAGCAGGTTCAGCCCGATTTGTTCAGCGGCGTAGACATCGCCATCTTTAGCGCCGGTGGCGCCGCAAGCTTGACCTACGCGCCAGAGGCGGCGGCACGAGGCTGCGTCGTTGTCGACAATTCCAGCGCCTGGCGCATGGATCCGAGTGTTCCGTTGGTTGTCTCACAGGTGAACCCTGCGGCACTCAGCCCACACAACGGCATCATTGCCAATCCAAACTGTTCGACGATGCAACTTGCACCGCTACTCAAGGCGCTCTCTGATGCGGCCGGATTGCAGCGGGTCGTTGTTGCCACCTACCAGGCGGTCTCAGGAGCGGGTGCAAAGGCCGTAGCGGATCTTGTTCAGCAACGCGCCACCGTGGTGAACGGCGGCGTACCCGCCTCAACGATCTACCCCCACGCCGTAGTGGCGAGCCCAATCCCCGCGATTGATCTGTTTCTCCCAGATGGCTCAACCAAAGAGGAGACGAAGGTCGTGAATGAGAGCAGGAAGATCCTCGGCCTCCCGAACCTACGTATCTCTGCAACCGCTGTTCGTGTGCCAGTCGAGCGGAGTCACTCCGAGGCGGTGCATGTTGAGCTAGCCCGGGCGCTCAGCCCCGACCAGGCTCGCGCCGCATTTGCTGCAATGCAGGGGGTGACGGTCGTTGATGACCCTGCGAGCAACTCCTACCCACTGGCGGCAGATGCGGCCGGCAGCGACGAGATCTATGTTGGGCGTGTTCGCACCGACGCCAGCGTTGAGCATGGGATCGCCTTCTGGGTGGTGAGCGACAACGTGCGCAAGGGCGCCGCAACGAACGCCGTGCAGATTGCTGAGCTCTTGGTCAGCATGAACCTGGTCCATGGAGCGAACCACGACGCCTAACCGGGCCGCCCTTGAGCTCGCCTCGGTAGCCCGCGACGCCTCCACCTGTACGGCGTGCGGCCTCTCAGAGACGCGAACGCAGGCGGTTCCCGGAGAGGGGAGCCCGACCGCAGCGCTGGTCTTTGTCGGGGAGGCTCCTGGGGCACGAGAGGACCTGGCTGGCCGACCATTTGTTGGAGCCTCTGGTCGCCTCCTGGATGACCTCCTGGCTTCGATCGGCCTTCGCCGCGAGGAGGTCTTCGTCTTGAACACCGTCAAGTGTCGGCCCCCAGAGAACCGCAATCCTCAACGCTCTGAGACCGCTGCATGCGCTCCGTTCCTTACGCGGCAGCTGCAAGCGCTCCAACCGCGGGTGATCGCCACCCTCGGCAAGCATGCGCTTGCTGTCTTTGCGCCCAACGCGAAGATTGCAGAGGTGCATGGACGTCCGTACACACAGACAGAGGGTGGCCAGCAGGGAGGTGCCGTGCTCTTCCCCCTGTATCATCCTGCAGCGGCACTGCACAACGGGAGCCTGCGGCCCACTTTGGAGCGCGACATGGCGGCCTTGCGGGAGCACCTCAACGCGGATGCTCGCGAAGGGGCGGGGGAGGCTACCCTACGCGAGGTGGATTCGGTGCCGACTCGGCCCCGTCCCAGGACGCAAGGGGAGGCTGAATGACCCAACGCCCGCAACCGGCACGCCGACCAGCTGAGGCGAGGCGTCCCCAGGAGACCCGCCGCCCCCATAAGGCGGCTGCGAGCGGACCAGCACTTCGCCTGATCCCGCTCGGCGGCATGGGAGAGATTGGGAAGAACCTCTACCTCTACGAGTACCAGGACACGATCATCCTCGTCGACTGCGGCCTCGCCTTCCCCGACGAGACCACCCTCGGCGTCGACATCATCATTCCTGACATCAGCTACCTGCGCGCACGCCGCAGTGCCGTGAAGGCGGTCCTCATCACCCACGGACATGAGGATCACGTCGGCGCGCTCCCGCACATCCTCCCTGAACTCCCTGGAGTGCCGGTCTACGCCAGCACCCTTGCACGCGGGCTCCTCGCCAACAAGCTGAAGGAGTTCAAGGTCACCGCAAACCCGTTGCGCCCGCTCGATCCAGGCGGCCGACTTGAGGTTGGACCGTTCACGATCGAACCCTTCCGCGTCGGTCACTCCATCCCAGATGCGATGGGCTACGCAATCCATTCACCTGTTGGAACAGTGATCCACACCGGCGACTTCAAATTTGACCAGACTCCAGCCGATGGAAAGACGGCAGACTTCGCCATGCTGGCAAAGTTCGGCGCACAGGGGGTGCTTGCACTGGTGTCAGATAGCACGCGCGCTGAAGCTCCCGGGTACACGCCAAGTGAGCAGGTCGTTGGCCAGGCGTTCAAGGGGATCATTAGCAGCGCACCTGGCCGAGTGATCATTGCGACCTTCGCCTCGAACATTGCACGTATCCAGCAGGTGCTTGACGCAGCAGCCGAGTTCCATCGCAAGGTCGCCGTCGTCGGTCGCTCAATGGAGCAGAACGTCAAGATCGCACGCGACCTTGGCTATCTGAAATTCCCAACTCCACTTCTTGCGAAGGAGGAGATTGCGCGCCGCACGAAGGAGCCGCTCGTAATCGCCACCACTGGCGCGCAGGGCGAGCCGATGGCCGGACTCGCGAAGATGGCGAATGGGGAGCATCGCAACGTGGAGATTCAGAACGGCGATACCGTCATTGTCTCCGCTTCCCCGATTCCAGGAAACGAAGAGGCGGTCGGTCGAACGATCGACAACCTCTTCAGGTCCGGCGCCAACGTCATCTATCACTCCATCGCACAGGTGCACGTCTCGGGTCACGCCTCGCAAGAGGAGCTGAAGATGATGCTCGCGCTCACCAAGCCGAAATACTTCGTGCCGATGCACGGTGATATGCGCATGCAGGTGGCCCACGGGCGACTTGCAACACAAATGGGGGTACTACCCTCCGCGGTATTCATCATCGATAACGGCACGCCGGTCGAGTTCTCTGCAGACGGCAGCGCGCGTCGTGGCAAACCGGTTGAACATGGCTCTGTCTTTGTTGATGGTTCGTCGGTGGGCGAGATCAGTGAAATCGTCCTCCGCGATCGACGCACCCTTGCTGACGATGGCATCGTTGTCGTGATCGCAACGATCGATGCACGGACCGGTAAGCCTGTCGGTCGCCCGGCACTCGTCACCCGCGGATTCCTCAACGGCGATGAGGACAACAAGCTCGTTGAAGAGGCGATCACGATCGCCCTGAAGGCAATCCAGCACAAGGGTGACCGTGGGGCAGAGGTGGGACTGATCAAGGCGCAGCTGAGTGAATCGGTATCGCGATTCCTCGGCAAGGAGACTCGACGTCGCCCACTCGTGGTCCCTGTGGTGGTTGAGGTTTAAGCGATGGCAAAACGGGGAGGGGAGAGCACAGGACGCGAGGCACGCCGCGGCCCCCTGGCATCACGCTCAGCACTCCGTACGCTACTCTCACTCGCCTTTGCTGTCACTGGCGTCATCTTTGCTGTCGGCCTGATACTCCCCGGACGTGGGGCCCTCGCCGACGTGTTGCGCGACGCGCTTGCGCCATGGTTTGGCGCGGGGCGCTGGCTGGTCCCAGTACTGCTCATCGGCTTCGCCGTCTGGATCGAACGCCGTGCCGCCACCGCTTCACGAGTCCCTCTGCGCATCGCCCTGTCGCTCCTTGCCCTTGTCGGCCTGCTTGCGCTCGTTGAGATCGTCTTCCCAACCCACGGCGGCCGCATTGGAAGCATTGCTGGCAGCGGCGCTGCGAGCCTACTCACCGGCATCGGTGCCTTTGCAGCATGGACCGGGATCCTGATCGGCGTTGGGCTGGTCCTCGCTGAATCTACGGTGCGGAAGCTCTTCGCCGCCCTCTTTGCGGGGGCGAAGGTGGGGGCGGAGGCGCTCAGCGAAGGGGTCGATAAGCTTGCCGCGGAACGCGAGCGCATCATGCAAGAGCGTGAGGCTGCACGCGCCGCAGAGGCTGCTCGAGTTCATGCTGAAGTGGCGAGTCAACCGGTGATCGACGTTGCGGCCGCAACGGACACTGCTGCACCCGTCTTGACCACAGAAACCACTGCCGAAGCAGACGACGTAAACGTACGGGCCGGTGCCCCCGTACGAGGACCAGGGGGCGGCTCTACAAGCGGAAGTGCAGCGCATGCTGCCAGGACACGATCGGGTGGAGCGCTCTCGTGGGAACTACCCTCCACGAGCCTTTTGGATGCTCCCGGAAAGTCCGTCAGCCCAAACGCAAGCATCCATCAGACGAACGCCGCGATCATCGTGCAGAAGCTGCGCGATCTTGGCATTGAGATCACCTCCGTCACGGCCAATCCAGGACCGGTCGTTACGCAGTACGAGCTGACACCTGCGCCGAATGTGCGGATTAGCCGCATCGAAGGCCTTGGCGATGACCTGGCAATGGCGTTGAGCGCTCGCTCAATCCGCATCGAAGCACCGATCCCTGGCAAGGCTGTCGTTGGCATTGAGATCCCGAATCACGAAGCAGAGGCGATTCGTTTCAAGCCACTACTCACGCCGATCGATAAGGCGGGCGCATGGACACCGAGCCAGGTAATTCCGTTTGCTCTCGGTAAAGATGTTGGCGGAACACCGCAAGTACGCGATCTCGCGAGCATGCCGCACCTTCTCATCGCAGGAGCGACGGGCTCAGGGAAGAGCGTCATGGTCAACGCCATCATCGCCTCGTTTCTCTTTGCCCGTACTCCGCAGGAGCTACGCATGATCTTGGTCGATCCGAAGCGCGTTGAGCTATCGGGCTACAACGGCCTACCGCACCTGCTCGTTCCGGTGATCACCGAATCGGATAAGGCTGCATCTGCCCTGAAGTGGGCGGTTCTCGAGATGGAGAATCGTTACCGCATGTTCGCAAGCGCCGGCGCACGGAACCTTGAGGGTTATAACTCCAGCCGCGAGGATATCAACGATCGGATGTTCTCCATCGTGATCATCATTGACGAGCTGGCCGACCTGATGATGCAAGATGGTCGAGAGACGGAAGAGGCAATCGTGCGAATCGCGCAGAAGGCTCGTGCCACTGGCATCCATCTAATCCTCGCCACGCAACGCCCGTCGGTCAACGTGGTCACAGGGCTGATCAAGGCTAACATTCCGAGCCGAGTCGCCTTCTCCATGGCGAGCCAGATTGATTCGCGAACGGTGCTTGATGCTCCGGGCGCTGAAGATCTGATCGGCCGCGGCGACATGCTCTTCCAGCCATTCGATGCCCCAAAGCCCATGCGTATGCAGGGAGTCTTCGTCTCGGATCGCGAGATCAACGCCGTGGTTACCCATTGGCGCGATCAAGGGCTGCCAGATTACCAACTGGGTATCGTCGCTTCCGCCGAGCGAAGTGGCGGCGGAGGGACGGATCGTGGACGCGACGACGAGCCGGCAGACAGACTCTTCGATGAGGCGGTGCAGGTTGTTGCCGAACACGATCGTGCCTCTGCTTCACTGCTGCAGCGCCGTCTACGTATTGGCTACGCGCGAGCCGCTCGAATCATCGACCAGCTTGAGGAGAAGGGCTATATCGGATCGTTCGATGGCTCAACCGCCCGGGTGGTGAACCGCGACAAGATCGCCGCTGACGCAAACAATGCCACCGGTCGCGGTGAGGGTGGGGTGAACGCAGCGGGGGAGCTAGGGGAGGAGTCTTAAGCGATGAGCGATCCGATCCACCTAAGCCCCCAAGCACCAGGCCTGAACGAAGAGGGAGCACCACAAGCCCCAAAGATTGGTGATCGGCTGCGCCAGGCTCGCGAACGGCGTGGCGTAAGCATCGCTGAGGCGTCTGCCACGCTAAAGATTCGTGCCCCAATTCTGGATGCATTTGAACGTGAGGACCACAGTCAGCTTCCGCCACGCGTGTACGCACTCGGGCAACTTCGTACCTACGCTGCCTACCTCGGGCTTGACCCGGCCACGGTCGCAGCGGGGTGGCAGGGGGCCCCAACCCCTGAAGGAGCACCCGCCCCGACACCATCGCAAGGAGCAACATCGGCAATGGGTCGCCTCGTCGCACTGCGCCCAGGCGTCATCCGCTCGACGCGAGGGGTGCTGGCGATGGGCGGGCTAGGGCTCGCGGTGCTGGTGATCAGCGGCTTCATGGTGCTCCAGCTCCTGCGATTTATCTTACCGCCCTCCATCGCCATTACCTATCCGATCGAAGCGCTCAGCAACCTTGAAGCAGGGACACTCTCGTACGAACTGAGGGGGACTGCCGATGCACGCGCCAGTATCGTGATCAACACGAGCGCTGGGGCGCAGCTGACAACTGAGGCTGACGAGAGTGGCCTCTGGAGCCTTCTTGTTCCACTCGGCACCGGCCGCACGGAGGTCGTGGCGCACGCGGTTAAGCCGGGCACTGGCGGTGAGTCCAGCACCACAGCGGAGCGAGTGTTCGTGGTCGCCCTTCCCGATAAGGTCGCCCCTGAAGTCACCGTGACGCAACCCTCCACCAATCTCGCTGTTGAGAACGGCGACGTGCCGATCTCGCTCCTCACGGCCCCGAACTCCGAGGTTGCGATCACGGCAACAGATACCTCAGGGGGGCTTATCGCCGCAACGATTACGAGTGACGCGAGTGGGACGGCCACTGGCGGCATCTCCCTCCCAGCGGGGCGCTGGACCTTGAGCTTCAGCGTCACCGCCGCCGACGGTGCGCTCGGCCAGGCTACCCGCACTGTGGACGTCTCCTTCCGTGGCGTCATGGTGAGCGTCACTGGCGGCGCCTCCTCAACCTGGATCCGTGTATGGATTGATGGCCAGCTCGACCCGACGATCGGCGTTTCGGGGAAGACGATCGCCCCTGGTACGCGGTTAATCTTTACGGGGGAGAAGCGCATCGAGATCCGTAGCGGCGATCCCTCTGTTCTACTTATCGCCCTCAACGGGCGTACCATAAGCGGAATTGGGAGCGGCACCGGAGCCGAAACCTATGCCTTCCTCAGTACGGGGCAGGTGCAGAAATCATCAAGGAGGTAGTGCATGCCACTGATCATCCGCGTCGACGGCGACCTACGCCTGAAGGCGCTGCGTGACATCCTCGAATCAAAGTCTGTGAAGCGCGGCATTGACCTTCGAACCTACGACTGGGGGAAGGCTGAGGCGGCAGGCGGGGATACCCTTCGCGTGCACGTCAAGCTGCGCAAGGGCCTTGACGATGTCGCTGCAAAGAAGATCGCCAAATTCATTCGTGACACGTTCCCAAAGGTAAAGACCCAGATCCAGGGCGAGGCGGTGCGTGTCACCGGAAAGTCACGCGACGAGCTGCAAGAGGTGATGACGAGCCTCAAGGATCTCGATGTTGAGCGGCCGCTACAGTTTGAGAACTATCGGTAGCCTGTGACCCGCTCGATTAGCGATATTGCTGCTGGATTAGAGCCATCCCGTGCAGGGAGTTCGCTCCTGCCAGGATCGCGCCTCCATATTATTGGAGTTGGCGGTACCGCCGCACTCGCGGCGGCGCTGCACGCTAAGGCACTCGGGCTGAGCGTTTCAGGGTACGACCAGGCACTGGCAGGGGAGTCGGCGACGATCCTCTCGCACGCCGGGATTCCGGTTGGCTCTTCGGCCAGTCCCGAGGTCCTGCAGGCCTGCGCAGCACTGAACGCTGGGAGCGTGGTCGCCATCTCCAAGGCGATTACGAGCACCCAGCCGAATCATCCTGAGGTGCTGCTCGCACGAGCCGCTGGGGCACATGCGGTCTCCGTGCAGCAGGTGATCGCTGACGCCGCTGCGACACGCGGCGGGCTAATGATCGGCGTTGCCGGAACGCACGGCAAGACGACCTCTACTGGATGGGTTCTCGATGCGCTCGTCCGCTCTGGTATTGACCCATCGGCCTTTGTCGGCGGCCCACTCGGCATAGAGCTGGGCACACCTGCCGGTTCGCCCGTACATATCGGTGCCGACCCTGGCTTTGTCGTTGAGGCTGACGAGTACGGCGGCAACTTTGACACCTACAACGCTGATCGCGCACTGGTTCTCAATGTGGATTGGGATCATCCCGACATCTTTGCCGACCGTCGCGCCGCTGTAGAGACCTTTGCACGCTGGGCGACCTATCCGGCCGAGAGCGGCGCCGTGTTCATCAACAGTGGGGATCAGGGTGGCGCTGAACTCGCCGCGCTCCTCGCTTCTGGAGGGCATCGCAACATCTACACCCTCTCAACCTCAACGACAGCTGGCGCGCAGGAGGCTGATCTGATCGCTGCGGTGGCGCCGCGCGGAGCGGGGGCTTTCTCGATCACCATCAAGCACCTCTCCGACCGCGCCGCTCTCGCAGCCCCAGCACTCCGCGATCTCCTAAGCCGATTGATGCCGATTGGGATTCTCGGCGCGCATAACGCCTCGAATGCTCTCGGTGTTGCCGCGCTTGCGGCCAGCGCAGGTGGGAGCGCCGATGCGATTGCACGTTCACTCGCCACCTTTGGCGGTGTAGGTCGCCGCATGGAGGTGCGATATGACCACGGTTCGATCACTGTCCTTGACGACTACGGCCATCATCCAACCGCAATTGACGCCACGCTGGCGACGGTCCGTCAGCGATATCCGGGCCGCACGCTCGTACTCGCGATTGAGCCGCTCACCTATCACCGCACCGCGGCACTCCTTGAGGGTCTCGCGAAGTCGTGCAGCGCTGCAGACCGGGTTGTGGTCGCAGAGAGCTTCGCCGTGCGTGACCTTGATACGACCAGCGTTTCGGCCTCCGATCTTGCCGAGCGAATCGCGGCCATGGGCACGCCAGCAACAGCACCCGGGACCGTAGTGGAAGCTGCCGCAGCCCTACTCCCCAGCATCACATCCGAGACGGTGGTCTTGGTGATGGGCGGCGGGCGATCGACTGAGCTTGCCGCGGCACTGGCCCGAGGACTCGCAGCCGCCTCGTAGCGAGTGCGCCGCGTGAGGAGGGGAGGGGGCTAGGCTCCGTCTGGTGAGCCGGCGGCGGCATCGGGTCCTGGCGGCGGTTGCGTCGCAGCCGCGGCGGCGAGCGCCTTCGCCCGCTCACTCTCGGGTCGCGAGAAGAGGGGGTGGCCATCGGAGGTCAAACAGCGCCCCGTTGCCAGATCCCACTGCCACCCATGGATGCTGCAGGTCAGCGTCTCGCCGTCCGTGGTTCCGAAGCGGGTGAGGTCGGCCTTCATATGCGGGCAGCGGCGCTGGATCTGCCAACCGGTCAGATCGAACGTCCCCTCGGTTGGGCCATTCTCGGCATAGAAGCCCTCGGCGTACTGGATCCTTGCCGTGGAGAGGCACTTGAACCAGGTGTAGACGTAGTCGTTATAGGCACCTTTACGCCACGCTGAGAAGCGCAGCGAGAGGAAGAGGCTGTTGACCCAGTCATCCGTGCGTGTGCGCACCAGGTGGTCCAGAAGAGAGCGGGGGATCGTGAACCGGAAGTCCACCTCTCGGCCATCATCGGCAACGACGGAACGCTCCGGGAAGTCGAGGATGATCGCCTCGTCATCGGTCTGAATCTTGATCGCGGTGCCGATCCCGTCGCAGACACGCGGACCGAGCGCCATGAGCGGCTCCAGCCAGGCCTTCAGCTCAGGTACCAGGTCGCTCCGGGGTCCAACCCACGATGCCTTCTCGGCTGCAATGACAGGGGCCATGTCGGCTGCGTATCTGCGCAAATACACCTCTTTGTTCGCAAAGACATCCTGCACAGACAGATCATCCTGTAAATGCTGCACGTTGAAGATTCCGTCAGCATTGAACTCTCCAACGCTCCCCGGGAGCATCAAAACGGCCGCCTGACCCTCAGCCTGCAGGCGCTCAACCATGAAGCGCTGGTCGGGGAAGATCGAATCATCGGCGTCGTTGACGTCATTCCAGCGGAAGAGCTCG
>JAPLHR010000091.1 GCA_026389535.1 Chloroflexota bacterium | reverse complement strand
CTAGATCGGTTCCCCGCTACAACTCGCCGCGGAGGGCCTTGGCGAGCTGCTCGCCGTGGTCGAGGGGGTGCTTGGAGTAGATCCGCAGCAGGTCGTCGAGCGTGAATCGGCCACGCTCGCTGTGCTCCGCATAGCGGGCCAGGTCTGCCTCGGTGAGGTGCTGGAGCACGTTGAACGTGCCCGCTCGCACCGCCGAGAAGACGGCGAGTGACGTCTCAATGGGGTCGGTCTCATAGCCGAGTGCTGGGCTCGCCGCCCAAGCACCCTCGTCGTAGCCGTGAATGATGGAACCGGCCGGTTCGGCAACAAGGCGTCGCAGTCGCGCGTATGACTGCGCCTCGCTGTCGGCCAAGTGGTGGATCACCTGACGCGGCGACCAACCCTCTGGGTGCTTGGCGTCGAGCTTCAGGTGATCGAGTGCGGCAACCTGCTCTTCGAACGCTTTCGTTGCCGCCTGATAGGCCGCGACGCGTTCGGCGAAACTCACTTGCCAGTGACCCAATCGATCATGTTGGCCATCAGCGGCGCAAAGCCGTTCCACTGCACGAATGGCTCTGGGCACCAGTGTGGTCCAATGTCCGACGTCCAGACGAGTGATCGCCCCTTGCCAACCTGCATCGTGGCAATGAGAGGGTCGCCACCAACTGATGCAACCAGCGTTGCACCAGGCTTCAGCACCACCTTGTTGTAGCCGAGCAGCGCCGGCATGCCGGCAGGAACACCGGCAAGTACTGGATGGTTCGCATCAACGATCACCGGCTGCGCACCCTCTGGTGCCTCAACGCGATCATCGTGGGTGAGGCAGGTCACAGGAAGCACGCGCTCGACGGCGCTGCCAGCGAATCGCGCCTTCGCCTCAAAGCCCTGGAAGCTGAGATAGCCGCCAGCCATGATCAGCGCGCCGCCGTTCTCGACCCACTCCGCGAGCAGCTTCAAGCGATTCGGCGTTGACTTCCCGTGCAGCCACGTTTCAATTGGGAGAAGGAACGAGTTGGTGCCGATGTCGGAGAGCACGATCACGTCGTACTTGCTCAGCTCTGCTGCGGTGTGCGGGAACTTTGCCGGCACATCGTGCGCGTACATCTGCTCAACCTCGTGGCCCTTGGAGCGAAGGGCGCCGTTGTACCAATCGGCACCAGAGTGGAAGGTGACGCTGGTGAAGGAGTCAAATCCCTTGTAGTGCGTTGCCTCAGATACCCACGACTCCCCAACGAGCAGAACGCGCTTTCCCATGAGCTCCCCCTTCTGGCGCTAACGCGCCTCTTCAAATAGCCGACGCGGATTATCCGTCATCATCGCAATTCCTTGCGTAAGCGGCACTCCGTGACGTGCCAGCCGCGGCAAGAAGAACTCCACGATGTGTCCGTAGCCTGGACCGCCCTTGGCGCGCAGCAGGATCTTCATGAAGATGTCTTGCGACATGAGAACACGGTCACCGTAGCCCGCCTGTACGAGTCGCGCGATGTTGCGGGCGTCGTCTTCGTCACTGGTGCAGGGGGCCTGCTGGTCGGCGTAGAAGACCTGCATGCCGATCATGTCGTACTGCAGGTAAATGCCGCGCTTCAGGAGGCGGGTCTGGTATTCGTAATCGTCGCCGCTCGGGTTGGAGTGGCAGAGCACCACGCTCTGCATCGGCACCCCTTGTGCCGCGACGAAGTCGAGGACCTCGTCGCCGAGGCGATACCAGCCTGGCATGTGGATCTGAATCGGCACACCCGTCTCGCGCTGCGCGAGGCAGGCACCGGCGAGCGAGTTGCGCTCGCG
>JAPLHR010000062.1 GCA_026389535.1 Chloroflexota bacterium | reverse complement strand
GAGCCATCGCGTCGGGTACACTCGCCGCTGAACTGCCGCGCCTTCGGGCTGCGGCTGGGGGGCCGGGGACCCCCCGACTTGGAGCCGGCGATGAGCCGGGCGCCGTGCCAGAGCGCGGTGCGATGCAGCCGCGGTACGCCGCGGCAGGCAGACTGCGAGGAGCTCAGCAGAAGAGGGCTGTAGCGTCGGAAGATAAGGAGTAACCCATGGTAGAGAAGAGCGAATCCAAGAAGAGCGCAGCCGTCGAACCAAAGGAGGAGGGAAAGCCCTCCACTGAGCGCAGTCGCGCAGTTGACGCGGCGATCCTCACCATCGAGAAGCAGTTCGGTCGTGGTGCGATCATGAAGCTCGGCTCACGCGAGCGACTCGCGATTGATTCCATCCCGACCGGAGCGATCTCACTCGATATCGCCCTCGGTGTTGGTGGACTACCGAAGGGCCGCATCAGCGAAATCTTCGGGCCAGAATCGTCGGGTAAGACCACGATCGCCCAGCACATCATTGCCGAGGCACAGCGCCGCGGTGGCGTGGCCGCATTCATTGACGTCGAGCATGCGCTCGATTCAGCGTATGCCGCACAGACTGGTGTGAACGTGAACGAGCTGCTTGTAAGCCAGCCAGACACCGGCGAACAGGCGCTTGAGATCGCCGAAACCCTGATCCGTTCAGGCGGCGTTGACATCGTTGTCATCGACTCAGTTGCGGCTCTCGTACCACGGGCTGAGATCGAGGGCGAGATGGGTGACTCGTTTGTCGGTATTCAGGCACGCCTCATGAGCCAGGCACTCCGCAAGCTCACTGGTGCAGTAGCCCGTTCCAACACGGTACTGCTCTTCACCAACCAGTTGCGCGAGAAGATCGGCGTCATGTATGGCAGCCCAGAGACGACTCCGGGTGGCCGTGCGCTGAAGTTCTACGCCTCAGTTCGACTCGACATTCGAAGAATCGAGACAATCAAGAACGCCACTGAGGCGATCGGCTCACGCGTACGCGTCAAGGTCGTAAAGAACAAGGTTGCCGCGCCTTTCCGCATTGCGGAGTTCGACATCATGTACGGCGAAGGAATCAGCATGGCGGGCGGCCTGCTCGACGTTGGTGTTGCAGCCGATGTGATCTCCAAGACCGGCGCCTGGTTCAACTATGGCGACGTGCGCCTCGGCCAGGGTCGAGAGCAGTCAAAAGAGTTCCTCAAGGCGAACCCTGAAGTTGCCGCAGAGATCGACGCGAAGCTTCGCTCAGTCTCCACGACGCTTGAGATTCCCGCCGCCGTCGCTCCCGAAGCGGAGTAACGGTGCGTCGTGGCGCGTCGCCGCGACCCTGAAGCGCAGAAAACCCGCCGAGCAGCGGCAGAGGCCTCCGATGTATTGGAGGCGGCTGCACGCTCGCTCAGCGGCGCACCGCGCTCGCGGAAGAGTCTTGAAGAGCGCCTGATCACCGCCGGATACCCGGAAGAGCATGTGCGCACCGCAGTTGCGCGCCTCGTTGAGATCGGCCTGATTGATGACGAGCGACTCGGCCAGGCGCTGCTCGATTCGCGTGACCGATCGCGACAGCGTGGCGATCGTGCGCTTCTGCAGGAGCTGAAACGACGTGGCATCGACGAGGAGCTCGCGCAGCGACTGCTGGCACAGCGCGCAGCGGGGGAGGCGCAGAGTACTGAACAGGTCTGGGGCGCCACGCTGCGGGTTACCGATGAGCACGCAGAGGGGGCCGAAGAGCGCGCCGCACGCGCCGCTCTGGCCAAGTTGCGCCTGCGTGGCGGTGATGCCCGCGCCGAGGTGCAGCGACTGGCTCAGGGGCTCGCCCGACGGGGTTTCCCGGGCGCCCTCTCCTGGCGCCTCGCCCGGGAACGCGTGGAGTCGGAGACTCGAGCCGCGCTGTCGGAGGGGGGCACCGAAGAGGAGTAGCCTCGCCACGCTCAGCGCCACGGGCGTTTGACCGATCTGGCGGGTAGGCGTAGCCTCTCCTCTCCAGCCTTTGGCTGGGCATTTGACCTATTTACCGCGAGCCAGGCCGCGGGGCCAGCCTGGCAGGAGAGCGTCATGACTGATCTAAACGGGATCGCCCCCGTGTTGTTTGCTCTATTCGGCGTAGGGATCGGGCTCGCGCTGCGTAGCGTGATTGCCGCCGCCGCCATCCGTGCCGCAAACCGACGAGCCGCCGCCATCCTCGAAGAGGCGCGCCAGCAGCAGAGCTCCCTGGTGATTGGCGCAAAGGGAGAGATCTCACGCCTGCGAGCCGAGGCCGAACTCGCCCAACAGGCCGACCGTGAGGCGGCGACAGCAGAGGGTGAGCGCCTTCGCCTTCGCGAAGTCACCCTTGGTGAGCGAGAGAGCTTCTTTGCCGGTCGAGAGGTCGCCATCGCTGAGCGCGAGCGCACCCTCGTTGATGAGTCTGTTGCCCTTGATGTGGCTCGCGCAAACGTCAATACGCGCCTTGCAGAGGTCGCCGGGCTCGACCCCGAGGCCGCTCGGACCGAGGTCCTCTCGCGCTTCACCGAAGAGGCTGAGCGCGAGACGAAGCGACTGCAGGCAACCCTGGAGCGACGCGCCCAAGAGGATGCGGCCGACCGGGCACGCGACATGATCCTGACGGCGATGCAGCGCGTTGCAGCGGACCACAGTGCTGAGCACTCCGTGACCCACGTAAAGCTCGCGAGCGACGAGATGAAGGGCCGACTGATCGGTCGTGAGGGGCGCAACATCCGTGCCCTTGAGGCGGCTACCGGCGTTGAGCTACTCATCGATGAGACACCTCTGCAGGTCACGCTCTCATCGTTTGACCCAGTTCGTCGCCAAGTGGCGCGTGTCGCCCTTGAGCGCCTCATGCAGGACGGGCGCATTCATCCGATTCGCATCGAAGAGATTGTTGCGAAGGCGCAGGGTGAAGTTGATGCTGACTCGCTCAAGAACGGTGAGACCGCCGCACTCAAGGTTGGTGTGACCGGTATTCCGACAGAGCTGCTGCGCATCCTTGGCCGGCTGCAGTGGCGCACCTCATTCGGCCAGAACGTCTTGCTGCACTCAATTGAAACCGCGCAAGTTGCAGGAGCCGTCGCCGGTGAACTCGGCATGGATATTCGCGCCGCAAAGGTCGGCGGCCTGCTCCACGACATCGGCAAGGCGCTCGATCATGAGATTGAAGGAACGCATGCGGCGATCGGCGCCGACCTCGCGCGCCGTCACGGCATGCCAGAGGGGATCGTCAACGCGATCGCTGCGCACCATCAGGAGGTGGAGTGCACCGCGCGTGAGGCCCCGATTGTGCAGGTGGCGGATGCGATCAGCGCCGCACGACCTGGCGCACGTGGAGACCAGGGCGAGGCCCATCTTCGTCGCCTTGAGGATCTGCAGCAGATCGCGCTCGGATTCGAGGGCGTTGAGAAGGTCTACGCAGTGCAGGCCGGCCGAGAGGTGCGCATCTTGGTTCGCCCTGATCAGGTCAGCGACGAAGATGCGCGCACGATTGCCCGCGAGGTGGTCAAGCGCATCGAAGAGCAGCTTGCCTATCCGGGTCAAATTCGTGTCACGGTGATCCGAGAGACACGGGCGGTTGATTACGCCCGATAGCATGCCGACCCTACCGATCCTCGCGATCGGTGGTCCTACCGCGGTAGGGAAGAGCGCCGCCGCGCTTGCGCTGGTCGACGCCCTCGACGCTGCGGGGGTGGGTTCAATCTTGGTGTCGGCAGACTCACGCCAGGTGTTTCGTGGCTTTGACATCGGCACCGACAAGATCAGCGCCGAAATTCGTGCCGTTCGCCCGCATGCATGCATCGATATTGCTGAGGCGAGCGATGCATTCACCCTGTACGACTGGCTCGACGCTGCACGCGCCGCCATCGCTGGCCACGCCCAGGCGAGTGGGGGAGCGGGGATCGCCATCGTGGTTGGCGGCACCGGTCTCTACCAGCGCGGCCTGCTGAAGGGCTTCCTCTCGGGTGGCGCTCGGCCAAGCAACCCCCTGATTCGCGAACAGCTTGAGTTGCAGTTCTCGAATGTTGGCCGCGAACCGCTTGACAAGGAGCTCCGCGAACGGAATCCAGCGGCGGCAGACGCCGTTGCCACTGCGAGTGCTCGGCGCCTGATTCGAACCCTGGAGATCGTGCGCCTCGGCGGCGACCCGCTCGCCGAAGAGGAGAATCCGTGGGCTGCGCCAACGGCGTACGTGCAGATTGATGACACCGATTTTGAGCGACACCGCGCCGCCATTGCAGCACGTGTACGTGCTCAGTTTGACGGAGGCCTCGTGGAAGAGACTACGCAGCTAGCAGCACGTCTTCCAGCTGAAACCCCAGCACTCTCTGGGATCGGCTATCGCGAAGCGCAGGCGTATATTGATCAAACAATGGATCGTGAGCGCGCCATCGGCACAGCGGCGACCCGAACCTGGGCATATGCCCGCCGACAGCGCACCTGGTATCGCGGTGAAGAACTGCTCGAGACGATCCCAACGGACGGACGCCCAGCAGCAGAGATTGCGCAGAGCCTCCTACCGCACGCGCTGCGGATCGCGGTACGCTAGAGGGACAGTGACAAAGAAACTCGCACCGATTGACCTGACGCCTGCGCCAGAGCGTGCCTTTCTCATCGCAGTGGACACCGGTAGCGATGCTGGTTGGCCGGCCGAAGATAGCCTTCAAGAGCTAGCGAGCCTGGCTCGAACGGCAGGCGCTGAAGTTGTTGGGGCCGAATGGCAGCAGCGACGACACCCCGACCCCGACACCTATATCGGCGCTGGCAAGGCGAACGAGTTGCTCGCCGCCAAGGTTGAGACGGGCTTCACCGTGCTGATCGCCGATGACGAGCTCTCGCCAACACAGCAGCGTGGCCTCGAGGAGGTGCTCGGCGTGAAGGTGATTGACCGCAGCCGACTGATCCTTGACATCTTTGCCCTGCACGCCAGAACGCGCGAGGGTCGCCTACAGGTGGAGCTGGCACAACTGGAGTATCAGCTGCCGCGACTGACAAAACTGTGGACGCACCTTTCGCGGACGGGCGGCGGCATCGGCACCCGCGGCCCCGGTGAGTCTCAGCTCGAGACCGACCGCCGCCTGATTCGCGATCGCATCTCCGTGATGAAGGCGCGCGTCGACCAGGTGCGCCGCAGCCGCGAGACGGGCGCGAAGAGCCGCACGACACGCGGTGAGCCGACCGTTGCCATCGTTGGCTACACGAACGCAGGAAAGTCGACGCTCCTCAATAGCCTGGTCGGGAGCAGCGTGGTGCTCGCGGAAGATCGGCTCTTTGCCACCCTCGATCCCACCAGCCGTAGGGTTCGCTTGCCTGGTGGCCTCCATGCCATCGTTACGGACACCGTGGGGTTCATCCATAAACTGCCGCACCAGCTGGTCGACGCATTCCGCGCCACCCTCGAAGAGGTCGCCCGCGCCGACCTGCTCCTTGAGGTTGTTGACGCCTCAGACCACCACGCCCTGGAGCACCGCGCCACGGTGCAGGCCGTCCTCGACGAACTCGGCGCCGCTGAGAAGCCCCGCATCATTGCCGCTAACAAGATCGACGCGGCGCAGATGCACGCGCGTCACATTGACCCCGCGGCGCTTGGCGTTTCAGCGGCGACGGGGCTCGGCCTCGGTCCGCTCCGCAGCGCCCTCGAAGAGGCGCTACAGAGCCAAGGGACCCCTGTCGACCTCCGCCTCCCATACACGGCGGTGGGGGAGGTTGAGGCGCTTCGCGCCCGGGGCGGCATCCAGGTGGCCTACGACGACGATGCCCTCCATGTCACAGGTTTTGCCACCGCCGAGCTGGCCAGCGAACTCAAGCGGCTGAAGCGCAACTCGACGGCGAAGCTGCTCTAAGCCGGAACCCGAGCCCGCGCACACGTCAGCGGGGTAGTTACAGGAGGCGGCCCGTGCTTGGGCTTCTCCTATCTTGGTTCCGATAATGATAGTTATGTGACGAAGCAGGCTGGGCGCCGAGTACAGAACGTCGCTATCCTCCCCCCATGCGGATTGAATTCATCGCCCAGGCCGGAGTCAAGATCCACACCGCGCACGGCTCAATCTTGTGCGACCCCTGGTTCAACCCTGCGTATTACGCGGGCTGGTTCCCATACCCACGAAACGACAAGCTCGACCATGCCGCCCTTGGAGCCACTGATTACCTGTACATCAGCCATCTGCATCGGGACCACTTCGACCCTGAGTGGCTCAAGGCCTACTGCAACAAGGACGCAGTGGTCATCCTCCCCGCCTACCCGCTTCCGGAGCTGAAAGAGGCCCTCCAGGGGCTCGGATTCCATACGTTTATCGAGACGCAGTCGGGCGTTCCTGTGCGCCATGGTGGCCTCAGCATCGTCGTAGAGGCCCTCACAGCCCCCACAGACGGCCCCATTGGTGATTCCGCGCTGCTCATCGACGACGGCGTAGAGCGCCTCCTGAACCTGAATGACAGCCGCCCCACAGACCCCGATCGCCTTCTGGTGCAGGGCGCAATCGATATCTGCCTCCTGCAGTTCAGCGGTGCGATCTGGTACCCGATGGTCTATGAGATGCCGGCGAAGGCTGCTGAGGCGCTTGCCAAGAAGAAACGCGCCGCACAATTCACTCGCGCCGCTCGCTACGTGGAGATCATCTCGCCCCGTGTGGTAATCCCCTCTGCGGGACCCCCCTGCTTCCTCGATGACGAGCTCTTCCGCTGGAATGACGTCAACGACGCCGACGATTCGATCTTCCCCGACCAGCGATTCATGGTTGAGCGCCTGCAGGCTGAGGGTCAGGCGGCCGTTTTGATGCTCCCGGGGAGCGTTGGAGAGTTCAATGCTGACGGAATCTTCAACGTGCAGCATTT
>JAPLHR010000026.1 GCA_026389535.1 Chloroflexota bacterium | reverse complement strand
ACGCGAGGGGGTCGGCGCCAGTCTCCATTCGCGCGGCTCTCTCAGCGCTGCCCGCCAACTGACCAGCAACGCCCCCAAGAAGGAGTGCGCCGGAGAGTGCGGCGCCCGCGAGGGCACCACGCGGCGAGGCACTCAGCCAGCCGAAGAGGGCCGATCGCCAGCCGCTTGCAGCGCGCTGGGCTCGAGCCTCGGCGATACGTGCAATCTCGCTGCGCAGGGCGGGGTTGGCGAAGGGGTCGCGGGCACGGCGGGGCTCACCAGCGCGATAGGCGCTCAGCGGATCGCGCTCAGGGGTGCCGGCGGCGTTGCTCATCTCGCTCTCCCAACGATAACGGTGCCCCAGCGGTTCCCGGCCGCAGGTCGGCGAGAAGGCGACGCAGCTCCTCGCGCCCTCGGCTGATGCGGCTCTTAATGGTCCCCACCGATACCCCCGTCAGATCAGCGATCTCTGCATAGTCATAGCCATCGACGTCGTAGAGGAGGATCGCCCGGCGTCGCTCCTCTGGGATCGCTCCGAGGGCGGTCGCCAGAGCGGCGGCGAGCTCGCTCGCCTCGGCACGCTGCGCCGGATCAGAGGCCGCCCCCGCCTGCGGCTCTGCCGCAACGCGCTCACGGTGCGCACCCTCCCCCGCCTCCTCGTGCGTTTCGCTGGCGAATGGGAGCGTCGGGTGTCGGCGCTCACGTCGCATGAGGTCGCGCGCGGCGTTCTCCACGATCCGCACGAACCATCCCCGAAGGTTGGTCGGCGCGACCCGGTCGAGGGAGCGGTACGCCGAGAGGAGTCCAGCCTGCAGGGCGTCGTCGGCGCTCGCCTCGCTCCCCGTGATGCGCAGGGCCATCCGCCACGCCAGATCGAGATCGGGGGTGAAGAGGTCGCGGAAGGCATCCTGGGAGCCCGCTCGTGCGGCGGCGAGCAGCGCCGTACGCTCCGCCCCCTCGCCTCCGCCTGCTCTACCGCCTCGTGCCATGTGCCTAGTGTGCCGCGCCGCTAGGATCTATGGGTGCCGAAGTGGCGAAATGGCAGACGCAACCGACTCAAAATCGGTCGACTGAAAGGTCATGTGGGTTCGACTCCCACCTTCGGTTCGACTCCCACCTTCGGTACCAAAGCCACCGCCCCGCTACGATAGGGGGGCCGAAGTGGCGAAATGGCAGACGCATCCGACTTAAAATCGGCCGGTCGATGAGATCATGCGGGTTCGAGTCCCGCCTTCGGCACCAACCACATCGCAGGGAGGCAACATGAGCGAGAAGGCATTCACACCGCGCGCCGATCGCCCTACCCTCATGCGCGAACATGGCGCCGCTCGCGCAAAGCGCGCCGCTGCAGCCGCCGGCTCAGCTGAATGGCGTACCGCCGCTGCAGAGGTCGCAGCAATTGAGGTAGAACTTGCGAAGTTTGAGGCGCTGCGCGTTCCGCCAGCCCGAGTTGCTCGACCCGAGGCGAAAGGTAAGTAACTGCCCGTTGGCTTAGCGGCCGAGGATCGCCCCAACGACTAGCCCAACAAAGAGTGCTCCCATTGCCGGGCGCGAGGCGAGGAAGGCCGCACCAACATGCCAGAGCGGCCAGAGCGGATAGCCCGCGGGTGGGGCGGCTGGACGCGGCGCAGCAACAATCTTCAGTGCCGGTAGCGCAGAGATCGCGCCGAGTCCGGCGAGTGGCGCCACGAACCACGGGAAGATTCCGACTGCAGGGATCGCAAAGATCGCGATCCCCAGATAGCCAGCAGAGATCAGCACTGTTGTGAATACACGCGCACGGCGCTCACCGATGCGAACGACGAAGGTCTTCACGCCGCGCGAACCGTCTGCCTCGATCTTGTCGAGATGCTTGCCGAAGAGCACGGCGGTGACAAAGAGTGCCCATGGCAGCGTCGCGATCAACGCGATCGCATCAACGGAGCCAGTTGCTGCGAGGTAGGTTCCCCCTCCCATGAGTGGACCCCAAACGATGAAGGCGGAGAGCTCACCGAGACCGCGTCGCTTGAAGCGCAGTGGTGGATCGGTGTAGCCCCACGAGAGGATCAGGCCGGCGATCGCAAATGCGCCGATGAGTGGTTCGTTTCGGACGACCATGGTGAAGCCACCGAGGATTGCGGCCAGGGCGGTCAGCACGCCGATCGCAACAAGTAGCGTGCGGCTCGACATAGCACCTGAGGCGATCGGATGTGGCGAGTAGTCGGCGCGCGGGTAGCCGGGTCGATCGAGGCCGTCGTGGTAATCACGCCAGTCATTCGCCAGGTTGTTTGCCGCGTGGGCCAGGTTCGCGCCGAGGAATGCGGCGAAGCCGAGGAGGATGCCGCTGACGGTGCTTCCGCCGAACGAGACATCACTGATCTTGCCGCTCCACCAGGCGAAGAGGAGGCCTTGGCCCGCGCCGAGAATCGTCAGCGGAAGCACTGAGGCGCGCGTGAGCAGCAGTGCTCGCGCGACGACCGACATCGTGCGCCAATCAACGCCCTCTGGGGCGGACTGTCGCAGGAGGACTGAGGCGTAATCTTTGCTGCTCATACCCCTATTCTCCCCTCTTCTGCATAAACCTGCAGGGCTGGATATTCCTCAGATTGCGGGGGAGATCAGCTCCAATTCGATCCCATCGCCGCCCACGCGGTCGCGCAGGATCGCGGGAAGGCCCGCATCCCATGCGACACCGTTGCGCTGCTCCATCGGCAAGAGTTGGGCGCCACCCCCCTGCGGGATATGCACCACCACACGGGTCGCCCCTGGTCGCGCACGGAGCTCCCCCTTCACGATCTCCATGGCGCGAATCGTCTCCTCAACGGACTGGCGCGCCTTGAACTTGATATGCAGCACCGCGCCTGCGGGAATCTCTGCCGGATCAGGATTTGACATGGCCCCTGCGAGCGGCTCTGCAGGTGGCGCCTCGACCGCGACTGACGCATCAAATTCGGCGGGTGCGCGCTCCGGCATGAGTGGTGCACTCGTCTCCATCCCTTCAGGCACCATGCCCGCCGGAATCCCGCCATTTGGGAGCGGCGCGACAGAACGTTTTGCGAAGCGTCGCCCCCCACTCGAAACGGTGAGCTTGGAGCGGACTGCGTCGGCGCTGAGGTGCGTCGCCTCCTCCCACGGAACGACGGACTCAACGAGCAGCGACCACTCCTCACCGCGCTGCTCGGTGCGACCGGCGATGAGAATCCCCTCGCCCTCGATCCAGGAGCTCTTCGTCGACTCCCACACCTGCGGGAAGGCCACGACCTCCATGCTCCCCGTGAGATCTTCCACGGTGATGATCGCCATTGCGGCACCCTTCTTCGTCACCATCTGCCGAATGCTCAAGACGATGGCGCCGAGTGTCGCCGTCTCATCGCGGAACGACTCATCGCTAAAGTCGCCAACAAAGGTGCCCACATACGGCTGCATCGCTGGAGCCAACGCGTTCATTGGGTGATCGCTCAGGTAGACGCCCATCAGCTCGCGCTCCCAGCGCAGCCGTTCGCGCGTCGAAGCCTCCGTGACGTGTGGGAGTGCGGGGATCCCCGCGCCGGCAAGCTCAGGCATCGCATCAAAGAGACCGACCTGACCCGCCGCGCGCTCGCGCTGCGCACTGGAGCCGCCAGAGATCGCGTCATCAAGGGCGAGCAGGATCTGCGCTGGATGGCCGAAGCGGCGGAGCGCTCCAACCTTCGCCAGTGCCTCAAGGACGCGCTTGTTCGCAAGGCGCAGGTCAATGCGTTCGCAGAACTCCTGCAGCGAGGCCGCCTGCTCCCCCGCTTCACGCGCCGCAACGATCGACTCGGCGGCAGTAGCGCCGACATTCTTGATCCCTAGGAGGCCGAAGCGGATCGCCTCTCCCTCTGGCTCGAAGTCGAGATTCGAGAAGTCGACATCTGGAGGGAGTACCGGAATGCCAAGGCGGCGGCACTCGGCAATTGCTGCGGCGACCTTCTCCTCCTTGCTGCGGAAGGCATTCAGCACGCTGGTCATGTACTCCACGGTGTAGTTCGCCTTGAGGTACGCGGTTTGGTAGGCGATCAGGCCGTAGCAGGTCGCATGGGCCTTGTTGAATCCGTAGTTTGCGAACGGCTCAAATGCCTCGAATACCTTTTCGATTGTGGCGCTTGCGACCCCCCGCTCGGCGGCGCTCGTGATGAACTCTTGCTTCAAGCCCGCAAGGACATCCTCTTTCTTCTTACGCACCGCGTATCCCAGCGTGTCCGCCTTCGGGCCCGAGAAGCCACCGAGCGCAGAGGCCGCGGCCATGATGTCCTCCTGGTAGACGAAGACGCCGTACGTTCGCTTGAGGAACGGCTCAAGGAGGGGGTGCAGATACGTCACCGCCTCGTGGCCGTGCTTGCGGCGGATGTAGGTCGGAATGTTCGCCATTGGCCCTGGCCGATAGAGCGCGACCATGGCGGCTAGGTCGTAGACGCTCGTCGGGCGCAACTCCTTGATATAGCGGCGCATGCCGGGCGACTCGAGCTGGAAGATTCCGGTCGTTTCACCTGAGGCGAGGAGGGCGAACGTCTTCGCGTCATCCAACGGAATCTTGTCGAGATCAATCTCAATGCCGCGGGTCTCTCGAATACGATCCACCGCCGTGCGGAGGATCGTGAGGTTCGCCAGGCCGAGGAAGTCGAACTTCAGCAGGCCGAGCGCCTCTACGCCGTGCATCTCGATCTGGGTCATGACCCCCTCGGAGTTCGTCGCGCGCTGGAGCGCCATGATCTCGGTCAGGGGCTCGCGGCTGATCACCACGCCGGCGGCGTGCGTTGAGGCGTTCCGTACCACCCCCTCTAGTTGCTCAGCGAGACCAATGAGCTGGCTGTACTCGGTGCCATCGGCATAGGCTGCGAATTCCGGGGACTTTCGCGCCTGGGCAAGGCTGATGTTGACGAGGGCTGGCACCGATTTCGCAATACGGTCAACCTCGCTGTAACTCTTCCCAAGCACGCGGCCAACGTCGCGGATCGAGGCGCGCGCCGCCATCGTGCCGAAGGTAATGATCTGGGCAACGCGGTCTTCCCCGTACTTTTGCGAGACGTAGCGAATCACCTCGTCACGGCGACCATCTTCAAAGTCAATGTCAATATCAGGCATGGTCACGCGGTCCTCGTTCAGGAATCGCTCGAACGGAAGCTCGTAGTGCAGCGGATCTACGGGCGTGATGCCGAGCGCGTAGGTCACGATCGACCCAGGCGCACTGCCTCGGCAGGTGGTGGCAATCCCCTGCTCTCGAGCGAAGCGCACGAAGTCGGCCACAATAAGGAAGTAGGCGGCGTACCCCATTTTGATGATCACGTTGAGTTCGTACTCGAGCCGCGTACGTGCGGTGTCGCTTGGCGTGCCGAATCGACGGGCGAGCCCTCGCTCGGCCTCCTTGGTAAGCCAGGTCTCAACGCTCTCGCCCGCTGGCACCTCGATGTCTGGAACGCGCGTTGTGCCGAGCTCTAGGCTGAAGTCCACCATCTCGGCGATGAGCCGCGTGTTCTTGAGCAGTTCCGGGCGGTCAGGGAAGAGCGCCGCCATCTGCGCTGGCGACTTGAGATAGAAGTCGCCAGAACCGAACTTCATGCGACCCGGTGTCTCAAGGTTGCTCGCCGTGCCGATGCAGAGGAGCACGTCGTGCGCATCACGCTGGTCGGCGCGAACGTAGTGCAGGTCGTTCGTCAGCACGAGCGGCAGGCCCACTTCGGGGGCGAGACGGAAGAGCTGCTCGTTCAGGCGACGCTGCTCGGGGAGTCCGTGATCTTGCACCTCAAGGAAGAAGCGCCCCTTCCCAAAGATCTCGCCGTACTTCCCCGCGAGGGCGCGCGCATGCTCCCAGTCATCAACCTCGAGTGCGCGTGCGATCTCGCCGTTCAGGCATCCCGAGAGTCCGACGAGGCCCTCGGCGTGCCGCGCAAGATGGTCGTGGTCGGTACGCGGCTTGTAGTAGAGCCCATCAAGATGTGCGTCGGTCACAACGCGGCAGAGGTTGCGATAGCCCGTTGCGCTCGTCGCGAGGGCAATGAGGTGGAACGGCTGCTGATCGGCCTTCCCCTCCTTGTCGCGCATCCCACGGCGAGCGACGTACGTCTCGACGCCGATGATCGGCTTAATTCCATGCTTCTTCGCTTCCTGGACGAACTGGACCGAGCCGTAGAGGGCCCCATGGTCGGTGAGGGCGATGGAGTCCATCCCGAGGCGCTTCGTCTCCTCCATCAGCGCCTCCAGGTTGCTCATGCCATCGAGCAGGCTGAACTCGCTGTGGACGTGGAGGTGCGTAAAGTCAGGCTTGGCGCTCACGTGGGGCAGTCTAGCGATCGGCGTACTATCCCCCTATGGATGAGCAGGAACGCGCACGACTACGGGCAGCCATAGAGGCCGCCGAGGGGGGCGCCCCGGAGCCCGCCGCAGTAGACGCGCTCATGCGCCGCATGCTGACGGAGAGTCGCACCATTGCGGTCGTCGGCGCCTCCCCGCGCCCGGACCGCCCCTCCAACGGCGTCCTGCGCACACTCGCCTCAGCTGGCTGGCAGATCCTCCCGATCAACCCCATGCCCGAAGCGCTGCTCAACGGAGTCGCAGGCCTCCCCTGCTACCCAACACTCCGTGCCGCTGCCGCCTCACTTCCGGCTGGGGAACGGATCGACCTCGTTGATGTCTTCCGGCGCTCCGAGGAGTGCGAGGAGGTTGCACGCGAGGCCGTCGCGATTGGCGCGGGCGGACTCTGGCTGCAGCTTGGGGTGATTAGCCCCGCTGCCGCATCGATCGCCGCTGAGGCATCCATCCCTTTCGTACAGGATCGCTGTCCCGCCATTGAGATTCCGCGCCTGGGTATCTCTGGACCAAACCCCCAAGTCACAGCATGACCACCAACTGGCTAGCACGCCTCCCTGCAGAGACGGCAGCCCGGTCGTCGGCGATCTGGATCCCCGTCGGGCTACCTGGCTTCTCTGGTGCCGAGAAGGCGCGCTGGAACGCGCTCCTGAGCGAACGCTTCGGCGCCGATGGCTGGCGGATCTCCCACGTCGTGCGCGGAAAGATCGTGCCACGAGCTGTAGCAATCCTTGAATACGAAGAGGCATACCGGCGCTACCTGCGCGACCGTCCTGAGCTGGTGAGCTTCTTGGTCGAGGCCTGCGGGAACGTGTACGACGACAATCCGACCAACGTCTACGACAACGACTACGAGCAGCCGCACACGGCTATGAACCACTACCAAGACATCTCCGTGCGCCGCGTCATTGCCGAGCTCGTCGAAGATCCAGCCTGGCCAACGGTCACGGCAACACCAGATGAGACCGTAGAACTTCTCGATTTCAGCACCGGTAAGCGCGTCACCGCACCGCGCGCGAGCGGCTTCAGGGGCGATGGGCTGCTACAGATTCGCGATCCCCTCTCCCCTGGATACCTGCTCAACCCAGCGGTCGTGCCCGCGCATGATCCGGCGCTGATCACCACGAACCCAGGGCAACGTGAGTGGTATCACGAAGAGGGGTGTGGCCATCTCTCCATCGAAGCGTTCTGGCAGTCAAGCAAAGTTGTGGAGGTGCGTCTGGATCGGTTCCTCGCGTCGGGTGATGCCCGATCCATGCCGCTTGCGGGGCTGTGAGTAGCGTCCTCTTCGGCACCGTGAGTCGCGATCGATATCTGAAGAGCGGCCGCACCCTACCTGGCGGTGGTGTCTTGAACATGGCGTACCACTGGGCGGCTGCCGGCAAAGAGTTCCTCCTCCAGACGCGGATCGGCTCGAGCGACCAGGATCTATTCGTGGAGTTCCTTCAGCGCAATCGGATTCCACATCTCCCTGCATCGCTCGTCGCGCCTGGAGAGAGCTCCTCCATCGATATCCGTATCGGAGAAGACTGCCAACCGCAGATGGACAACTACATTGATGGCGTGTGGGAGGTGGTGCACTGCACTGCAGAAGAGCTCGCCGCACTTGCTACCGCAACGCATTGGCATACCGTCCTCGTGGAAGGAGCGATCGCAGAGCTGGAGCGGCTCTCGGCATCTGGACACCTTGCGCATGCGACGGTCAGTGCGGATTTCCTTGGGTTTCGCCATTACACGCCAGAGCGGCTCCGCGACACGCTCGTGCACATCGATCTCGCCTTCATCGGCTGGCCCGGCGCGAGAGAGGATGCGTCACTCGCGGAGGTGCGCCGCTTCGTTCTCGACGCTCAGAAGGTGGCCGTCGTAACCCTTGGGGCACAGGGGGTTCTGGTCGTTGACGGTGGGAGCCAATCGGAGACGTTCTACCCAACCGTGGCGGTCCCCGTGGCGGGGAGCACCATTGGGTGTGGGGATGCCTTTATCGCAGCGTTCTTGATGGCGCACCAGGCTGGCGCCTCCTTAAGTGATTCCGTCGCTGCCGGGCAATCAGCGGGAGCTGCCGCAACGGCGTGGAGCCTCCCCCTCCCTGACGCAGCGTACGGAGACTAGGTCAGCAGGGCGAGCAAGATTCCTGCGGCCGCTGCAAGGCCAACGCCCGTCAAGCGACGCAATCGATTGGCGATGAGCTCACCCTCGAGACGATCGACAAGGTCGGGGCCACTCCCCGGGGTGCCGCGCCACGCCTCATAGCGCGCTGCAGCGCCGATGCGGTTCGCCCACTCCGTTCGCGCTCGAAGGAGCGGCGGGAGTCGAAGCGCGAGATAGGCAAATCCAGCGATGCCGAGACCCCCAACGAAGAGGCGAACGAGGTCGAGCACTTAGGCGTCCAGCAGGGTCTTGAAGACGGCTCCAAGTTGGGCAGCGTCGCCACGCCCCTTGCTCGCCTTCATCGCCTGGCCAACCAAGAATCCGATCGCCTGCTGCTTCCCCGCCTTCCAGTCGGCGAGCGCCTGCGGATTCGCCGCAAGCACCTGGCTGGCGAGTTTCTTGAGTGCACCATCGTCGCTAATCTGCCCGAGGCCGCGCTCAGCGATCGCCGTGCGCACATCGAAGCTGCCGCCGAGGAGCTCGGCGAAGAGTTCTTTCCCTGTGGTGCCGTTGATTTCCTTGCGGGAGACTGCACCGATCAGCGCGGCGAACTGCACTGGGTCTGGCTCAGCAGCACCCTCGTTTGCCGCCCGGAGATACTCGCCCGTCACCCAGTTGGCGAGTGTCTTCGGGTCGATCGTTGCATCGGCAGCACGTGCCGCCTCGAAGAGCGCCGCGGCACGCGGCTCTCCAACAAGGACGGCGGCATCGTATTCAGAGAGCGCGAGCTGCGCCACATAGCGTGCTCGTCGTGCTGACGGGATCTCGGGGATGCTGGCAACGATGCCTGCCAGCCAGGCTGGATCAATGGCGAGTGGTGGGAGGTCTGGCTCTGGGAAGTAGCGATAGTCGTGCGAGTTCTCTTTGGCCCGCATCGTGTAGGTGCTCTCGCTCGACTCATCCCAGCCGCGCGTCTCTTGCGTGATCGTTCCGCCCGCCTCAAGGACTGCGGCCTGCCGTGCAATCTCAAAGGCGATCGCCTTCTCGACGGAGCGGAAAGAGTTCATGTTCTTCACCTCGGTGCGGGTGCCGAACGGCGCCTCCTCACTTGGACGGATCGACACATTCGCCTCGACGCGCATCTGCCCGTTCTCCATCTCGGCGTCGGCAGCACCGATCGTGCGCAGCAGGAGGCGCAGCTCTTCGGCGTAGCGTCGGGCCGTCTCCGCGTCGCGAATGTCTGGTTCGGTCACGATCTCAAGGAGCGCGACGCCGGAGCGGTTGTAATCGATGAGGCTAGAGCGCTTCCCATCACTCCCCTTCTCGTGGCGTAGGCGGGCCGTGTCCTCTTCGAGATGCGCGCGGCGAATGCGCACGCGGCTCGTTCCGGCGCTCGTGGTTACTTCGATGGTGCCGTGCTCAGGGCGAGTGGGAAGTCGAGCTGACTGATCTGATACCCCTTCGCTAGATCTGGGTAGAAGTAGTTCTTGCGATCCCAGATCGTGGTTGCTGGCGCAGCGGCACTGATAGCGGCGCCAACAGCGAGCACCTTCTCAATCGCGGCTCGGTTCGGCACTGGGAGTGCGCCAGGGAGGCCGAGGCAGGTTGGGCAGGTCTTGCTGTTCGGCAGATCGCCCTCGGCAGGAATTGCACATGCGCAGAACATCTTCGTCACCGTGCGGAGCTGCACGTGCACCTCGATGCCGATCACCGCATGCCAGGTCATGCCGCCACCTCGCGCGCCTTGGCAACGAATCGGCCGATACGCACCAACGCCTCGCGGAGGTTCTCTTCCGAGGTGGCGTAGCAGATGCGCACGTGGCCAACGCCGCTCGCACCGAACGAGGATCCTGGAATGACCGCAACGCGCTCCTCGGTGAGGAGGCGCTCAGCGAACTGCTCGTCAGTGAGGCCGGTTGAGCGAATGTCGGGGAAGGCGTAGAAGGCGCCCTGTGGCGCGCCAGTTGGTAGTTTGAGTGCGGCGAGGCCATCCAGCACAATGGTGCGACGTCGCGCGTAGGCGGCGCGCATCTCTTCGAGGGCAGGTTCGCCGTTCGTCAGTGCTTCAAGCGCTGCATCCTGCGCAATGGTTGGGGCGCTCATGATCGCGTACTGGTGAATCTTGACCAGACCCGCAACGATCTCCTTCGGCGCGCAGAGGAAGCCGACGCGCCACCCCGTCATGGCGTACGACTTCGAGAAGCCGCCGATCAGGATGGTGCGCTCACGCATCCCTGGGTAGGAGGAGATGGCGCGGTGCGCCGGTCCCTCATAGACGAGTCGGTCATAGATCTCGTCGCTAATCACCACCAGGTCCCGTGCCACGGAGATCTTGGCGAGCGCCTCGCGGGTCGGCTCGTCGAGGGTTGCCCCCGTTGGGTTCGCCGGATAGCCGAGGAAGAGCGCCTTGGCGCCGGCCGCCGCGGCATCAACGGCCTCAGCGTGGAGGCGCCAGTTGTCGCTGCCGCTCGTCGCCACCGGTACGGCGGATCCACCCGCAAAGACGATCGCTGGGAGGTAGGCGACATACGACGGCTCTGGCAGCACGATGCGATCGCCCGTACCGATGATGCCGCGTACGGCGAGGTCAACCGCCTCAGAGGCGCCGATCGTCACGATGATCTCGCTCTCGGGGTCGTAGGAGACGCCTGAGCGCTCCTGGATCTTGGCGGCAATGGCGCGGCGCAACTCAATGGTTCCGTAGTTGGAGGTGTAGTGGGTGCGTCCAGCACGCAGGCTCGTCACCGCCGCCTCAACGATGTGTGCAGGAGTGTCGAAGTCGGGCTCCCCCACGCCGAGGCTGATCACGTCGCTCATCGTTGCGGCGATGTCGAAGAAGCGTCGGATGCCAGACGGCGGCACCGCGTGGACGCGGTCAGCAAGTGCACGCTTTGCGAAATCACTCACGCTGCACCTCCACCGAGTTTGGCGAGGTCATGCGGCGCCACTGCGCGCCATGCTGCGGTTGCGGTGAGTGCCTCGTATCCAGCGGAGATGCTGAGGAGTTCGGCCTCGGACCACGGCTTGCCGATCAGCTGCAGGCCCACCGGCAGGTTCTCGGAGAGGCCGCACGGAATGCTCACCCCTGGGAGGCCCGCCATGTTGGCTGGGAGTGTGCATGCATCGGCGAGATACATGGAGACTGGATCGCTCATCTTTGCACCGAACTTCCAGGCGACCTGTGGGCTCGTAGGTGCAACGATGGCGTCGAAGCCCGCCGCCCAGATGCGATCAAAGTCGCGCGCGATCAGGGTGCGGACCTTCTGTGCCTTCACGTAATAGGCGTCGTAGTAGCCGGCGGAGAGTGCGTAGGTGCCGAGCATGATGCGTCGTCGCACCTCAGGACCGAAGCCGCGACCGCGCGTCTCGAGGTACCCGTTCAAGAGGTCACCGCCGCCGTGCTTTGATGCGCCGTAGCGAACTCCGTCGTAGCGGGCGAGGTTCGCCGAGGCCTCTGCTGGCGCAACGATGTAGTAGGTCGCGAGCGCATGCTCGGTGGTCGGCAGACTCACCTCTTCAACGATACCGCCGGCAACTTCAAGCGCAGCAACTGCATCGCGGACGGCACGCTCAACTCCAGCCTCCATGCCGGCGACGAAGTACTCCTTCGGCAGGGCGAATCGCTTGCCGCGAATGGCAGATGCGGCGGCATCACCGCTCGGGAGGTTGAGCAGCACCGCATCAAGCGGACTGCGTGAACTCGTGGCGTCGTGCGCATCGGCACCAGCGATCGTGTGCAGCAGGAGTGCTGCATCCTGCGCCGTGCGCGCAAATGGTCCAACCTGATCAAGCGACGATGCAAACGCGACGATGCCGTAGCGCGAGACGCGGCCGTAGGTCGGCTTCATGCCGACGATGCCGGTCAGGCTCGCGGGCTGACGGATTGATCCACCCGTGTCGGTGCCGATGGAGAGCGGGGCGTGGAACGCTGCAACAGCTGCGGAGGAGCCACCCGACGAACCACCAGGGACTCGGTCGGTCGCCCACGGGTTCACCGTCTTCTTGTATGCGGAGAACTCTGTCGATGAGCCCATGGCGAACTCGTCCATGTTGGTCTTGCCAAGAATCACCGCGCCGGCCTCTCTCAAACGCGCAGCGATGGTGGCGTCGTATGGGCTGATGTATCCCTCGAGGATGCGTGAGCCTGCAGTGGTGGGAGTTCCGGTGAGGTTGACGAGGTCCTTCAACGCGACGGGGACGCCGAGGAGTGGTGGGAGTGCGCTGAGCGCCGCGGGGCCAGCGGCACGTGCGGTCGCGTAGCGCGCATCGGCGCGGTCGGCCTCAGCACGCGCCTCCTCGTGTCGCAGGTGCAGCCATGCACCAAGGACGCCATCCTCCCGCTCAATGGCGGCAAAGAGTTCGTCGGTGACGGCGCGTGAGGTTGCGGCGCCCGATTGGAATGCGGCGCGCAGCTCGGTCGCGGTTGCACGGCGCAGGCTCTCCCCGCTCATCCGTCGGCCTCCTCGGAGAGGATCGCCTGCACGCGCACAAAGTCACCGCTCCGTGCCGGTGCGTTCTTCAGGGCATCGTCAACGGGGAGAGATGGCTCAGCGATGTCGTCACGCAGGGGCATCGCCTGAACGATCGTCTGTGCACTCGGCGGGACGCTCGAGGTATCGACATCGGCGAGGTGGGCCCACTGCTCAAGGATGAGGTTCAGGTCGCCCTGGAGCTTCCCCAACTCGTCGCTGGTGAGGCCGAGGCGTGCCAGCGCAGCGACGCGTTCTACCTCGGCACGGGTCAGTTCACTCATGCGGGAATCCTACCCGCCCGACGGCTCAACCCCCAGGAGCGCGATGAGGCCCGCCTCATCAACGATCTGAATGCCCAACTTCTCGGCGGCGGCCCGCTTGGAGCCAGCCTTCTCCCCTGCCACGAGCAGTGTTGTCTTTGCGGTCACCGCATCGGCGACCGTACCCCCCGCCGCAGCGATGCGATCCTGTGCCTCGCGACGACTCCAGCCTGTTGCCGCGAGCGTTCCCGTAACCACGACGACCCGCCCTGCGAGCGGGCCACCCGTCACGACCGGCGCGACCACGGCGGGAACGATCACGAGCCCCGCGTCGAGGAGGTCTCCGAGCGATTCGCCCGCCAGCCCTGTGGCGAACGCGGCAACGATGCTCTCCGCCACCACCGCGCCAACCCCTGAGATGGCGGTGAACTCCTCTGCGGTCAGAGAGCGCAGAGTGGTGAGCACGGCGCGACCCCACGCTGGCCCACTAATCGGGAGGACGCGGCGCTGAAGTTCCGCTGCGAGATCCTTCGCCGTCGCCTCACCAACATGGCGAATGCCGAGCGCAACCAGAACACGCCACAGCTCTCGGCTTCGTCGCACCTCGATCATGCCGAGAACGTTGCTGATGCGATTCGGGCCCTCGCGACGCGCACCGTCACTCAGGCTCCCCATGCGGTCGAGCCCGTCGAGCTGCTCAGCGGTCAGGCGATAGAGATCGCCGAGGCGGCGAACAACGCCGCGCTCAACGAGCTGCGCTAGGAGCTTCTCGCCGACGCCCTCGAGGTCGAGCGCTCCACGGCCAACCGCATAGCGCAGCGTCTCAAAGTTCTGCGCCGGACAGGCGAGATTCGGGCAGCGATGGCGCACCTCATCGCGTACAACTTCAGCGCTGCATGACGGACAGCGCGTCGGCATGGTGAACTCAGGGAGGGGTGCGGTGCGGCGCTCGGCAAGCCCACGCACCACCTCAGGGATCACATCGCCCGCCTTCTGCAGCACGACGATATCTCCCACGCGAACATCCTTGCGGCGAATCTCATCGATGTTGTGCAGCGTGGCACGCCGCACCGTTGAGCCGGCCACTAAGACCGGCTCCATCTCTGCCACCGGAGTGAGGTAGCCGGTACGGCCAACCTCCACGCTAATGCCGAGGAGTCGGGTCGTTACCTGCTCCGGGGGAAACTTGTAGGCGATCGCCCACTTCGGCGAACGGGCGATAGAGCCGAGCTGCTCCTGATCGGCGACCGCATCCACTTTCAGTACCGCGCCGTCGGTCTCGTACTCGAGGGCGCGACGCTTCTCAACCCACTCGGCAAGGAACGATGCTGCACTCGCCCCACTCAGACCGGCACGAGCATGCTGCTCAGTTGGAAGTCCGAGTTCGTGCAGCCGACGGAGCGCCGCACTCTGCGCGGCTGGGGCTGGCTCCTCAAAGAGCTGATAGGCGAAGAACGAGAGGTTGCGCTTGGCCGTGATCGCGGCATCTTTCTGCCGCAGTGAGCCAGCCGCCGAGTTGCGTGGATTCGCATAGAGGGGGAGATCGGCGGCGGCTCGCTCAGCATTGAGCGCAGCGAACGACGACTTCGGCATGTAGATCTCGCCACGCACCTCACAGGTAGCCGGCTTCTTCAGCGTTGCAGGAATGGCCCGAATCGTGCGCACGTTCGCCGTCACATCTTCACCGGTGGTGCCGTCTCCGCGCGTTGCGGCACGCACGAGGGAGCCGCGCTCGTAGATGAGGCTGATCGCGAGTCCGTCAATCTTCAGCTCAGCGACAAGTTCGGGCTCGCGCCCGCCGAGCCCCTTCGCCGCACTGGCGGCGAAGTCGGCGACCTCTTCGGGCGAGAAGGCATTTGAGAGGCTCAGCATTGGACGCTCGTGACGCACCTCGGTCAGCTTGACGGCCGGCTCCACCCGATCCTCCGCGCTCGCCCCAACACGCAGCGATGGCGAGTCTGGCGTAACGAGCTCGGGATGCTCCGCCTCAAGGAGGTTCAGCTCAACGCGTAGCGCGTCGTATTCGACGTCTGCAAGCGTTGGCGCATCCTCAACGTAGTAGCGACGATCCGCCTCGTTAATGGCGGCAACGAGTTCGCGATAGCGTGCCGCTGGCGCGAGACCCTTGGCGCTCATCCCTGAACCTCCAGATTGGCGATGCTCGCCGCAAGCGTCTTTACCCCCGACCCGGCGAAGGCGATCGTGACCTCCTCATCGTGGCGGGTGAGCTTCGATGTGACCACGATCCCCTCGCCGAACGAGGGGTGTAGGACACGGTCGCCATCACGGAAGTAGCGCTCGCCTGGGATACGCGCCCGCGCTGGTGCGACGGTGCGCGGCCGGAGTGGTGGGGGTAGCGGCGCGCCAGCCGTCTGCGGAGGAGCACCGGCCGCACCGCGACCCGTCGCCGCCCACGGGGGAATCCGCCCGACCGGCTGGATCAGCTCTGGCGCCTCGCCAATGTACTCGTCGTCGTCTGGCGCCTCGTCGATCCCATCGGTATCGGGCACGCGGAGCGAACCGGAGCGTGCGCCAGCGCTATAGGCGCGCCGCCTCGCCTCCAGGTCTCGCCCGGGGCGGAAGGCGCCGCTCGGGGCCCCTGGTGTGCCGCTCCCCTCGCGCCACGACTCGCCACCCGCGAATCCCGCCCGCGCCGAACGGAAGCCACGACCGAAGCGCGTCTCACCATCGGCGCGTGGGTCGTCATCATTCGCAACGACGAGCAACTCCTCTGGGATCTCCGCGAGGAAGCGTGACGGCGCACCGTCGCCATCACCCCAGCCACGACGGAGGGCGTACGAGAGGCTGAGGCGACGCTTGGCCCGTGTGATGCCGACGTAGCAGAGGCGACGCTCCTCCTCCATCTGCTCTTGGTCCATGAGGGCGCGACTGTGCGGGAAGAGGCCTTCGGTTAACCCAGAGATGAAGACGGTCGGCCACTCCAGCCCCTTCGCGGCGTGCAGGGTGATCAGCGTAACGCGCTCCGCATCGCCATCAAAGGCATCCTGATCGGCAACCAGTGCCGTCTCTTCCACAAAACGGTCGAGTGCGTCGAGTGGGGCGAGCTCCATGAAGCGCCCCGAGATACCGCGGAGTTCCAAGAGGTTGGCCCAGCGCTCCTCCCCCTCTACACCCTCCGACGCGAGATGTGCACGCAGGCCAGACTCCGAATAGACCCCGTCCAGCAGTTCGGGAAGCGTGACCGCCGCGATGCGATCGCGTAGTCGGCTGATCACATCGGCGATGCCGGCAAGGGAGTTCCGTGCGCGTGTGTTCACGCCTGCAACCTCACCACGCCCAGCGGCGGCAATGACATGGCCGTATGGGGTGCCGTCTGGCGCGCTCACGCTCGGCGCCGCTGCGGCACGCAGCAGTTCAATCGTCTTGTCGCCGATGCCGCGAGGGGGCACGTTGAGAATACGCTCGTACGAGATGCGGTCGGTGTCGCTGCGCAGCACGCGCAGCCAGGCGAGCGCATCCTTCACCTCGCGGCGCTGGTAGAAGCGTGTGCCGCCGATCAGCTGATACGGAATGCTCGAGCGCAGGAGTGCCTCTTCAATTGCGCGCGACTGTGCATTGGTGCGATACAGGATGGCGATGCCGTTCAGGCTAACGGGCTCTGGTGCATCCGCGCGACGACCGGTCACCACGGCGGAAGCCTCTTCAATGCGCCGAACGATCCAGGCCGCCTCATCTTCGGGATCAAACGCGCCATAGACGGTGATCTGATCGCCACCCTCAAGCTCGGTCCAGAGTTTCTTCTTCGGCACCACCTCGGCGGTTGGCCAGTCGCGCTCGAAGTCAAGAATGTTGCGAATGTCTGCACCGCGCCAGCTATAGATGGACTGATCGTCGTCGCCCACCACGCAGAGATTGCCGTGTTTCGCGGCGAGCTCCCGCACCCAGTTGTATTGGATGCGGTTCGTGTCCTGGTACTCATCAACATGGAGGTACTCCCACTTCGCTCGATAGCGATCGGCGACGGCGGGTGCCTCCTGCAGCAGGCGCAGCCCTTCGAGGAGCAGGTCATCAAAGTCGACAGCGTCGAGGCGCTTCAGCTCGGCGGCATAGCGACGCGCAAATCGGGCGACGAGGCGCTCGTGATGGGTGATCGCACGATCCTCCATCTGGTCAGCGTTGAGGCCGTCATTCTTGGCGCGGCTGATTGCGCCAAGGATCAGGCTCGGCTTCGTCTCGCCGGTGGCGGGGAGGTCATCCTCTTTGAGGAACCCCTTGATCACCCGCGCCTGATCGTCGGCGTCGTAGATCGTGAAGCCCTTCGGCAGCCCGATCGCCTCGCCGTCGCGACGCAACATGCGGGCGCAGAGGCTGTGGAAGGTGCCCATCGCCACATCGCGCGCCGCCTCACCGATCATCTCGTGGAGGCGATCGCGCATCTCGGCGGCGGCCTTATTCGTAAAGGTCACCGCAAGGATCTTCCACGGGGCGACGCCCTCGTGCTGGATCAGCCAGGCGATGCGGTGCGTGATCACCCGCGTCTTCCCTGAGCCGGCGCCTGCGAGCACCAGCAGTGGGCCCGCAGTTGTCGTTACCGCGCGTCGCTGCGCCTCGTTCAGCGGGGCAAGGATCCGCTCCTGAACGGCGCTGAGGGCGGCCCCCGTCAGCTGGGCGCGACGCGGGAGGGAACGCTCCGCCGGCGATGGTTCACCCGTGGGATCAAGGGGGAGGTTCACCCGAGTATTCTACCGCCCGCCACCCTCCGCCCACGAAAAACGAAGAGGACCCTCGGCCCCGCCGAGAGTCCTCTTCACTAGGTGCGAGGTAGGTACTAGAAGTCCATCTCGCCGCCGTGGGCGTGGCCGCCTGGCGCTCCAGACTCCTTCTTCTCTGGGATGTCGCTGACGACCGCCTCGGTCGTGAGCACCATCGCGGCAACCGACGCGGCGTTCTGGAGCGCGGAGCGTGTCACCTTCGCGGCGTCAACGATCCCCTTCTCGAACATGTCGACCATCGTGTCGGTCGACGCGTCAAAGCCGGTCCCCTTCTTCGCCTTCAGGATTGCCTCGATCACGACGTCGCCACGGGCGCCGGCGTTCTCTGCGATCTGACGGGCTGGAGCCTCAAGGGCGCGGCGGACGATGTCCACC
>JAPLHR010000065.1 GCA_026389535.1 Chloroflexota bacterium | reverse complement strand
TACCCCGAGGCGCTCGGTCGCTACTCCGATCAGTTCTTGCGTTCGATCTTGTATGCGGCGGTGTCGACGGTGGTCTGTCTGGCCCTCGCCTTCCCGCTCGCATACACCATCGCCTATCGCGCGGGGCGATTCCGCACGCTCCTGCTCTTCATTGTGATCGCACCATTCTTCACCTCGTTCCTCTTACGCGTGCTTGCCTGGAAGACCGTCCTCGGCGACGACGGATTCCTCCTGGGGCCGCTCAAGTCAATCGGCCTACTCCCCGACGAGTTCCGCATCCTCGCCACACCTGTCGCAGTCATCTTCGGAATCTCGTACAACTTCTTCCCCTTCATGGTGCTGCCGATCTACGTCTCACTAGAGAAGATTGATCGTCGACTGGTTGAGGCGGCGAAGGATCTGTACGCGGGACCGGTACGCGCATTCCAGCGCATCACGCTCCCACTGGCACTCCCAGGGGTCTTCGCCGGCTCTCTGCTCGTATTTATTCCAGCGATGGGCGACTTCGTGAATGCGGAGCTGCTCGGGAGCGTGCAAACGCGCCTCATCGGCAATGTGATCCAGAGCCGCTTCTTAGTGAACAACGACTACCCGACCGCCGCAGCGTTGAGCTTTATGTTGATGGCCGGCATCCTTGCCGCCGTCTTCATGTATGCCCGCGTCCTCGGAACCGATGAACTTGAGACGGGGATCGGCTGATGCTGCGTTGGCTCGGTCGCAATGCCCTTCGCGCCTATACCGGGCTGGCCCTGGTCTACTTGTTGCTGCCGATCTTTATCGTTGCCCTCTTTAGCTTTAACGATCCAGTCGGCAAGACGAACTACACCTGGGTCGGCTTCACCCTCGATCACTGGGCAAATCTCTTCGCGATTCCTGGCCTGCTTGATTCGGTGGTGATCAGCATCCGTATTGCGTTCATCTCTACGCTCATCGCCACAACGCTTGGCACGCTCGCCGCCCTGGCGCTTGTGCGTTATCAGTTCCGTGGGCGACCGGCGACCAGCCTCTTCATCTTCCTGCCACTCGCGACTCCGGAGATCATCCTTGGCGCATCGCTGCTCACCCTCTTCGTGGCGATCGGCAAACCCCCCTTCTTCCCACTGAACGAGTTCACAATCCTGATTGCGCACATCACCTTCAACATCAGTTATGTGATCGTGACCGTGCGCGCGCGTCTCGCCGGCTTTGATCGCCGTCTCGAAGAGGCGTCGGCCGACCTCGGTGCCGATGGGTGGCAGACCTTCTGGCGCGTCACATTCCCGCTGATTCTTCCGGGCATCGCGGCGGCGGGCCTCCTCGCCTTCAGCCTCTCCATTGACGACTTTGTGATCACCAACTTCACCGCAGGGCGAACGACCACCTTCCCGATGTTCGTCTGGGGATCGGCGCGTGTTGGGGTACCACCGCAGGTCAACGCCATTGGTACAATCTTCTTCGTTGCCGCGGTGAGCGCCGTGGCAATCGGCTCGTTCCTGCAGCGGAGGCGTGCATGAGCAACGATCGCGGTCCAATTCCGCCACACAGCGTGATCTCCTCTGTATGGGGTCGCGCCGCCAACGTTGACGTTGAGCGCGGTGAGGGCTCCTGGCTGATCGATCGCAGTGGCGAGCGCTGGCTCGACTACACCTCGGGGATCGGCGTGGTGAACACGGGGCATGCGCATCCGAAGGTTGCCGCCGCTATCGCCGAGCAGGCCGCCAAGCTGATCCACGGCCAACAGAACATTGTCTTCCATGAGCCTGGGCTGCGGCTGCACGAGCGACTCAGCACGGTGCTCGACGGTGGGCCGTGGGGCGTCTTCCTCTCGAACTCTGGATCGGAGGCGGTCGAGGCGGCGGTGAAGCTGGCGCGACGCGCCACCAAGCGCCGCGTGATCCTCACCTTCCGCGGCGGCTACCACGGTCGCACCGCGCAGACGATGGCGCTGACCACGGCGAAGAACGTCTACCGCGGCCACTTTGAACCGCTCCCCGGTTCGGTCTACAGCACCGCATTCCCCTCCTGCTTCCGCGCACCAGTTGAGGCACGTGATCCTGCCGTTGCGGGCGCCCCAGGCGCCTGCGCTGGGTGCAGCTGCCGCTGGGAGGAGGAGTGGGATCTCACACTGCACACTCTCGCGAGCGCCGAGGATGTTGCCGCGGTCATCGTTGAGCCGATCCTGGGCGAGGGTGGATACGTCGTGCCGCCGGCGGGCTTCCTGCCACGACTTCGCGAACTCACCCGTGAACTGGGCATTCTGCTGATCGCCGACGAGGTGCAGACCGGCTACGGGCGCACCGGCAAGATGTTCGCCGTGCAGCACCAGAACGTTGAGCCGGACATTTTGGTGATGGCGAAGGGGATCGCCTCAGGCCTCCCCCTCTCCGGGATCATCGCCCGCAAGGAACTGCTCGACACCTGGGAGCCGGGCACACATGGCGGCACCTACGGCGGCAACGTTGTTGCCTGCGCGGCCGCCCTCGCCACACTTGATGTGATCGAAGAGGAGGGGCTCGTCGCCAATGCGGCAGCCCGCGGCACACAGATGATTGACGGCCTGCGCAAGATCGCTGCTGGTCGCGCTAGCATTGGTGACGTGCGTGGCCTCGGCCTGATGATCGCCCTAGAGTTCGTTCAGCCTGGCGCAGGCGACGGCCGCGTGCCTGACCCTGCCGCGGTGAAGCGCGTCATCGCCGAGGCGAACAAGCGCAAGTTGCTGTTGCTCTCTGCCGGCTCCTATACACAGGTCATTCGCATCATTCCACCACTCGTCACGACCGCGGCAGAGATTGACCTCGCCCTAAAGATTCTGGAGGAGTCGCTCGACGCTGCAGGCGTTACCCGCAGCTAACTGCTGGCGGGGCTCCCCCGCCTAGCTCAGCAGATCGGCCGGCGCAGGTGGCAGCGGATCCGATGTCTCAGTTACGTAGCGCTCCACGAGCGTGCGTGAACTAGCGACACCAAGCTGCGAGAAGAGCGACTGGAACTTTGCGCGCTGTGTCTCGAGAATCTCTGGCGTACCAGCCGCCTCCCAGAGCGCCTGCTTGAATGGCCCGAGCGCCTTCTTGCGCGTGCGATAGAGGAACTGCTCGTCGCTATCTCCTGGCTTCGCCTCATCGGCGGCGTTCGCGCGCAGCCACGCGGTGATCTCGGCACGGAGTGATGTATCGAGGGCCGAGTGGTCGAGCAGGATGTTCTGGAATCCGGTGGCGAGATGGATCTCTGCAGCGCCCACCTCTGGGAAGCGGTGGAAGAGATCTTCGGGGAGTGTCGACGCGCCGTGCTGCACCGCACCGGCAAGGCCGCGGGCGCGAGCCAGCTCGCCGAGCTCCTGAAGCACCGTGAAGTCGAGTGCGACCTCAGCGACGCCGCCACCTGGGAGCGGCACGCCGCCGTGGCTCGTGCCCGTCTGTACCGAAACTTTGCGTAGTCCGCGCGCTCCGGCGCGTCGGCTGGCGAGGGCAAAATCAAACTCGTCGAGGTAGGCGGCAAGCTCTTCGGCGGTGGAGTTCTGATGCCCGACCTCACCGATCTCACCACCCATGCTGATCTCAATGCCGGCAGGCTCCAGCTCGCGAACGAGGGCGACCGCCTCGGCGGTGCGAACGGCATTCACGCGCTGCTGCTCTGGCACCGTTGGCAGAACGAGGTCTACGAGTGTGGAGGCGTCGATATCGATGTTGCGATACCCAGCGTCAACCGCGAGTCGGCAGGCACGTGCGATCTCGGCGGCAACCCCTTCAGGATCGGTGGCGTACTTCTTGGCGACAAATTGGTAGTGGTCACCTTGAATGAAGACTGGTCCGCGCCAGCCGGCGGCAATGGCACCACAGAGGATGCTCGTGGCGTAGTCGGCGGGACGCTGGAAGGTGTAGGTCTGCTCGGAGCGTGCCAACTCAAAAATGAGTGCTGCGCCATCCATGGCGGCGGCGGTCTCGAGCGCGGTACGAGCCATCTCAAAGACCTGGCTGCGCAGGTTCAGCGCAGGAACGGTGAGGCCCTCATATGCGCCGCTCGCTCGGGCGGCATAGAGCGGCGCGATGCTGGCGCTCTGGATCCCCGCAGCGGCCGCGGCGGCTCGAGCCAGCCACTGCGCCGCAGCAACGGTCGCCTCGTCGGTGGCGAAGGCGGCGGTCCAGGCGATCGTCGCAGCACCGCTCTGCCGCAGCTGCGCCACATCAAGAATCTCGACGGATCCCGCAGGCGTAACGCGCAGCGAGGCGCTGAGAAGTTGACGGAGAACTGCGGGTGAGGTGGCGATGCGGCTCATGCAGGAATCGTAGCGCGAATTGGAGCGCGCTTCCCTCTAGGGGGTGGCAAGCTCTCGCTCACGCGCCGCCAGCTGGCTGCTGTACACGGCCTGCGTGACGCCGACCCGCGCCGCAAGTTCTGGGAGCGCCGCCCAAGAGAAATCATCCCAGCCACCGCTGCCGTCCCAGGTTGCGAGAAGTGCCGGCGGACGCCGCGCACCGCCATCCAGCGCCGGTGCACGCAGCAGGTGTGCCGATTCGACGTGGCTCTGCGCTGCCCCATCACCACCAAGCACGATCACGAGGCCGAGTCGGTGCAGGTCATCCTCTGGCACGCGCAGGTTCGCGCCGCGCAGCAGATCAAGCAGCTCGGCAAGGTCGCGGCCGGGTGCCGTTGCGATGAGCGGGAAGCCGCGAACGAGGGATCGCACCACGGTTTTCGTCGTCACTGCACTCAAGCGCTCAATGAGGCCGTGGGCGACGAGTCGCGTGGAGCGCGGACTTCGTGGTGCGCCGCCAGCACCAGCGACGAGGCAGCCGACTCCCGCCGGATCGGTGAGCCAGACGAACGCTTCGTCGGGAGCGATCTTGATCTCGGCACTCTCAGCGCCGGCGGGGAGTGGCGAGGCCGCGGCGATTGCCTCGGCGAGTGCATCGCGGCGATCAGATGCCGCGCTACCGGTTACAACGATGGAGACGCCCGCGTCGGCGAGGAGGGTAATCTGCGCCGCCAGCGTTGCGCTGAGCTCGCCAGCAGCCACCAGGTTGCGCAGTGCGACGTGGCTCATGCACGCTCCGCCGTCAGGTTCTTCGTACGGATGGAGGTGTCGATCCACGCCGATTCGGTGCCGATCATCGTCTCTCGCCCGTGCCCTGGAATTACCCGGGTCGCATGGTCAAGCGTTCGCAGCCGTGAGAGTGAGTCGAGCATCGCCGCCGCGTCACCGCCAGGTAGGTCGGTCCTCCCCCACCCACCAAAGAAGAGGGTGTCACCACTCAGCAGTAGGCCTGCGCTCGCATCAAACAGCGAGATCGACCCTTCGGTATGGCCTGGCGTGTGGAGCACCGTGAAGTTGATGCTCCCCGCGGTGATTCGATCGCCATCGTTTAGGTCGCGCGTGGGCACGACCGGCGGGATCGGAAAGGGTGCGGCGAGCGGTTGCGGTTCAATGAGGCGATGGCGGTCGAGCGGGTGCACGCCGATCGGCAGCTCCTCGTGATGGTGCGTTGCATGGTGCGCCGCCAGTGCCGCCATCTCCCCCATGTGGTCCCAGTGCCCGTGGGTGGCGAGCGCCAAGACCAAGCGCCAGCCGCGCTCGGCGAGCTGTGTGGTGAGAGCGGCGAGTGACGGGATCGCTGGGTCAACGACGATCGCCTCGCGGCGCTCAGGGTCGCCTACGAGCACCACATTGGTGCGCAGCGGCCCGATAGGGAGAACCTGCACCTCAATCATCGCTGCGGCCGTTTGATCGGCTGAAAGGCGCGCGAATCAAGTTCGGCGCGCAGCGTCTCCTCGTTCGCGGCAGAGAGCTGCACCAGACGTTCGAGCAGTGCAATGCGCTTCTGCGCCTCAGCTGGATCAGGGGCTCCCTTTGTAATCGGCAACATGCCAGCCACGCCAACACGATCGAGGCCCCGCCCACCGAGCGACGCGGCGTAGCGCACCGCCCAGAGCAGGATCTCGACCGGCTCAGCCGCCTCGTCACTTGGGGCAGGAACGAGCGCGAGGATCAGGCCGCGATCTCCCGGCCAGGTTGCGGCGGCACGCCACGACTCTGGATCGCGAATCGGATTGATCACCAGACTCTCGGCTGGGATCTGCAACCACTCGTCTCGAGTCATGCCGACGAGGTTCCCACCAACCGGGAGCAGCGCGCGATGAACCCCCGTGAGTGCATTCAGTCGTTCAGCCAAGTGCTCGCGCGACGTGGGCTCAGCGGCCGTCAGCTCTGGGCACTCAACGAAGTGGATCGCCGCGTTGGATTCTGGCTCGCTGCTAAATGCGGCGGGATCAAGAAGTGTTGCAAACACGATTAGAAAGGCAATTGAAAACGCAGGACCGCAAGCTCGCGCCAATTGACGTAGATAGCTATGAACCCGACAAAAACAAGAAGACTTAAAGCTAGATCCCCACCACGCCAGTTCATGGCGGATGCAGACCAACGGCGACGCATTGCCTCCGCTCGGGTGGGCTGCACGAGCACGCCGAAGATCAGCCCTGTGAGTAGCCCGCCAATATGCGCGGAGTTATCAATGCCGCCACCAACGAATCCGACGCCGAACCCGAGCACGATGTTGATGAGCAGTAGGCCGCCAACACGACCGAGCGCTTCGCGCATCCCCCGCTCCACGAGCGGACGATGCGCCCACTCTGCACCAAGGGCGATGCCAAAGAGAGCGAAGACACCGCCTGATGCGCCAACCGAGTACCCGCCGGGCAACCAGATTGCGCTTGCAAGTGATGCGCCAATGACTCCGATGAAGTACCAGCCGATGAGACGTTTCGCGCCGTACAGGCGATAGACCAGCTGTGCGGCAATGTCGAGTGCAATGGCGTTGAAGCCGAGATGAAGCGCCCACGACTGCCAGTCCGGATCAATCCCTCCGTGCACGAAAGCAACGGTGACGAGACGCCATGGATACCCCGTTAGATAGTCAGAACCGTTGAGGTCGATTTTGGTCAGCGCAAAGAGCTCGGCAAGTGCCGGATCAAGCTTCGTAATCACGGAGAGGACGATGGTGACGGCGAGTAGCGCACGCGGTACCCACGACCCGCCAGGGATGCCGCGGGCGCGGCGGAAGGCGGCCTGAGAGCGGAGTGAGGAGCCGCCCGTCTCTTTGGTGAGCCAGCCGATGCGCGAGGCGATCTCAGCGCGGGCGGCGCTGGTTGGGGCGCACCCCTCTGCCTGGCGGTAGGTGGCAAGGGCGACAGGAAGTTCGCCGCGGCGAACCTCCTCCATGGCACGACGGCGGAGGGCGAGGAAGCGCAGCTCTTGGTCTGCGGAGTTGGCGGCGATCTCGAGGTACTCCGCCGCCTCGTCGTCGCGCTCTAGGCGCAGGAGCGCCTCGGCGGCGCCATAGGCGGCGCGCTCAGCAAGGATGCGATCGTCGCTTGGCGTCGCCCCAGCAACGGCGGCGGCAAAGGCGAGAGCGGCACCCTCCGCGTCACCGCGGTCAAGGGCGTCCACGCCGAGCTCCATGCGGCTCGGCAGGTCGGTCGCTTCGGAGGGTGGGCGCAGCGCTTCACTCATCTGTAGCAGCGTACGCGATGCGCTACGAGGCGGCAGGCGACTCGCGATCAGGCAGGAGGAGCGCCACCAAGAGGTCGGTAACGGCGGCCGGATCGCCCGCTGGGCGCTCAACCTCCAGCGGCGGCGGGGTCTCGCCGCGCTCGCTGCTCGGTACTCCCGCAGGGGTCGACCCTTCCGGCCTCGTGACGACGAGCCGTGCGCTGACATAGGTGCACGCTTCATGCACAGTGGCAACGACCGAATCATCAGTCGGGTCGACTAAGAGCACGGCGTCAAAGCTTGTCAGATAGCGCAACGCCAACTCCAGGTCGGCGGCATCCATCTCGAGCGAGCTTGCCCCGTCAACCGTGGTCGCCAACGCGCCGTCACGAATGAGCGCCACGTGGCCGATCCCGGCCGCCGTAAGCTTCGTGATCACCGCCTCGCCCGCTGCGTCAACGCCGATCTTGCTCACCATCTCAACAGGTTCGCCGGCTGCGGCGAGGGCGAGTGCCGCGGTCGCGGCATAGCCACCAAGGCCGTAGGTTGCTCCCTCGGCCCGCGCGCTCACGGTGCCGATCACCACGATCATGCCGAGGCCGCGCCATCTGCTTCGACCTGCACGGTGAATCCTTCAGCCTCGAGTGGTCCAGTGATTGCAGCAGCATCGCCAACGATGACGATCTGCTCCGCAGAGGCGGCCAACTCATCGGCGATCAGCGCAATCGCGGCGCGGTCGACGGCGGCGACTCGTTCACGGAAGTGGTCCGGCTCATCGGGCGAGAGCCCGAGCACCGTGAGCGCTGCGGCCATGCTGGCAACTGGCGTCGCAGTGCCGAAGCGAAGTGGGAAGGTGCCGCAGAGATAGTCACGCGCCTCGGTCAGCTCTTCGTCGGTTGGTGGTGCGCTCTGCATCGTGGCGAGCTGGCGTCGCGCCTCGGCGAGCGCAGGGGCGGTCACGCCCGTCTCCACCGCAGTCCCCGCCATGAATGGGCCTCGCCCACGTCGCAAATCGAACCGCGCACCAGCACCGTAGGTGTAGCCCTTCTCTTCGCGCAGCACGCGATTGAGCCGCGAGCCGAAGAGTCCGCCAATGATCTCGGCGTAGACGAGTGCGGCGTGGTGGTTCGCGTCGAGTCGCGAGCGACCGATGCGGCCGATGCGGATCTCCGATTGCACAGAACCGGGTCGATCCAACACCTTCACGAGTGGCGCGGCACTTGTCGCGGGGGGAGCGGGCGCGGCGCGATCTGGCTCGCCGCGACCCCAGGTGCCGCCACCTGCGCTGATCTCGCTGAGACGGCTCGCCTCGATCAGCGCGAAGGCTGCATCAGCATCAATATCACCAGCGAGCACCAGCGTTGGCGTGCCGGTGCGCAAGATCTCTCGGTGTCGCGCAACGACCTGTTCGCGCGTTAGGCGTGCGACGCCATCCGCAGTTCCAGCGAAGGGTCGACTGTAGGCGGCCTCAGGTGCGTAGAGGGCTGCGGAGAGCGCATCAACGGCGCGGCTGCGTGGGCTTGCATGCGCCTGCTTGATGGCGGCGAGTCGTAGCGCCTTGAGCCGCTCCACGTCGTCTTCGGGGATGCGCGGCGTGAGTGCAATCTCGGCCATCAGGTCGAAGACGCCAGCGAGGCGCGAGACTGGCGCGCCGGCGCCAACGGTGAGGCTCTCCCAGCCCGACTCAGCCCCGATAGAGGCGCCGAGCAACTCTCCCGCCTCGATCAGTCCATCGGCGTCGTGGTGCTCTGTCCCTTCGGTGAGGAGGCGTGCCAGCAGAGCTGAGAGGCCCGACTCTTCGGGGCGCTCCCCTGCAGCGCCACCGCCGAAGAGCATCTGAATCGATGCGATTGGGCGTGATGGCATCGGCAGCAGGATCACGCGCATCCCTGCGCCGGTCACTCGCTCGATGGCGCGCGGGAAGCGCCAGGTGCGCGGCGACCCAGGTCCTGGTCGCGCTGCGTTGTTGCTCATGACTTCTCCTCCGGTACGTACCAGAGCACGATGCGGTTCTCCTTGGCGAAGAGCTTCGCCGCCGTTTGTACCTGGTGAGCCGTCACCGCAAGGGCAAGGTCAAGATCGCGATTGATGCGACCCGGATCGTTCAGCAGGGTGGCGTACATGCCGACCGCATCGGCGAGCTCCTCGGGATCGGATCGCGCCAGCAGCTCTTCGGATTCCGTCAGCGCCTTCGCGCGCTCGAGCTCTGCCGCCGTTGGCCCCTCGGCGGCAAGTCGCTCCAACTCTTCCACGAAGGCGCGCTCCACCGCCTCGTTTGACGCGCCAGGGCGCACCGTTGCGGCGCCAACGATGATCGATGCTCCGCCAACAAACGGGAGGAGTGAGAGGCTCATATCCTGCGCGACCTGCTCATCGCGAACGAGGCGTCGGTAGAGGCGACTCCCCTTCCCACCAGCGAGGATCTGGGTTGCGATCTCAATCGCGGGGATCAGTGGTGCACTCAGCACCGGAGCGCGGAAGGCGAAGTGCACGCGCGCCTCGGGAACCTTGTCGTGGATCGTCTTCCGGATCTCGCCACCGAGCGGTGCGCTCAGCGCGAGGTCGGGATGCGCCGGGAGTGCAGGGTTCGCGGGGATCGCACCGAAGTGTCGCTCCGCAGCGGCGATGATCTCCTCTTCATCAATGTCGCCCACCACGGTGAGGACGGCATTGTTCGGTGCGTACCAGGTGGTGAAGAAGTCGCGCACATCCTCAAGCGAGGCGGCATCAAGGTCTTCCATGGAGCCGATGGTGGGGTGATGGTACGGGTGCCCCTTCGGATAGGCGAGTGCGAAGAGTTCGATGTAGGCGCTGCCGTACGGCTGGTTGTCGTAGCTGGAGCGCTTCTCGTTCTTCACTACGTCGCGCTGGTTGTCGAGGTTCGCTTGATCAAGCGCCGTGAGGAGTGTGCCGAGTCGGTCGGCCTCCATCCACAGGATCAGCTCCGCCCACTCCGCTGGCACGGTGGCGAAGTAGTTGGTGCGGTCGAGCCAGGTGGTGGCGTTCCCCTCTCCACCAATTGACTCAACGAGAGTGAGGTGCTCTGCCTTCGTGACGTTCTCTGAGCCCTGGAACATCAGATGTTCAAAAAGATGCGCGAAGCCGGTGCGCCCGGCGCGTTCGTCTTTTGAGCCGACGTGATACCAGATGTTGACGGCGGCAATCGGCGCTGTGCGGTCAACGATCAGGAAGAGGCGCAAGCCATTCGCAAGCCGGTGTTCACGAATCGGCAGCGGCGGCGTCGCCGTGCGCGTCGTCATCCTAGTTTGTCAGGGAGATGGGTAGAGCCAGAAAGAGGAGGGCGCCACAGACACCGAGAGCGAGGCCCTGCGCAGCGATAACGAGTGCAGTTCGGCGGTCAGCTGCGAGTGCAGCCTGGTCGCTGACGCGACTCATCTCGCCAATCTTGCCGAGGTTGAAGGTGCCCGCCAGACCGTATGCCATGCAGAAACGTCGACGCGCCTGAATCCAGCCGATCGCTGCGCCGGTCAGCGGTAGCGCAACAAGAAGGCGCGCGAAGTCACCGGGGGCCGAACCGAACGCGAGCAGAGCGACACCAAGTCCAATGCTTGCGATGAGGCCGGCGACAGCAGCTTTGCGGCGGCGCGCGATCTCATCGGCTCCAATGTTGCATGCGCCTGGGGCGTAGGTCAGTTCCACCTATCGTAGCCCGCGCACGCCGATCGGGTTCAGCGATACGCCCGACATGCTTGCCCGCACCGAGAGCGCCTCTGCCGACGCCACGGCGGTCTCCATGGCGGTGAGGCAGAGCACGCCGTACTCCACCGCGGCGAGGCGGATCTCGAGTGCGTCGCGCAGCGCCCCGGTTGCCATCGACGGCGTATTGACGACAAGGGCGACCGCGCCAGAGCGAATCAGGTCGGCAATACCGGGCGCCCCATCGCGCCCCTGGTCACCGAGCGGGTGCGCCGTGCCCGCAGTGATGCCGAGCGCCGCCAGGGCGCTGCGCGTACCGGGCGTGGCGACCAGCTCGTAGCCGGCGGCGAGGAGTGGCGTGGCAAGGCGCGCCAGGAGGTGCTTATCGCGGTCGGCGATGCTGAGGAGAGCGATGCGCTGCGGGTCGCGTGGCGGTGGTGGCAGGAGGTTCGCTGCGATCAACGCTTTGCCGAGCGCCTCCTCTGCTGTCAGGCCGAGGCCGATCACCTCGCCCGTCGACTGCATGAATGGCCCGAGCGTTGGATCGACGCCGCGCAGCTTTGCGGTGCTGAACGCTGGAGCCTTCACCGCCACACCGGTTGGTGCTGAGGCGATTCCTGGTCCGTATCCCTTCGACGCCAACGTGTCACCAAGTGCGATGTCAACGGCGAGCGGCACCATCGG
>JAPLHR010000035.1 GCA_026389535.1 Chloroflexota bacterium | reverse complement strand
GGCGCGCCACGCCCCCGTGTCGTTTCAAACGAGAACTGCGACGGTGCCGCCATACCGAGGCCGCGCAGCCCAACCGTTGTTCCTAGGATGCGTTCGTTGCCGACGAAGCGCCCGATGCCCGCAACCTCTGCGGTGATCTCAGCGGCAAGATCGCCGCGAGCGCCTACCGATCGGGCGGTGATGACCGATGAGGTCTCTCGGTCCGTTTCGCTCACACTGCGCTCGCTTGAGAAGCTCGGCTGTCGATACCCACGCCCGTAGCTGGTCGACGCCGCAACGGCGTAATAGGCGAGGCAGACGAGTGCCGCAGCGGGGATTGGTCCGCCTGGTCGCCGTACGGCAAGGAGTTGCTCCAGCGGCTCCAGGATCACGGTCTTAGCGGCGCGTCGGGCGAGATACTGCAAGAAAGTGGTTCCATCGGTCTCATAGTCGGCGCGGGCGTCGGCGCTCGGACGGAATGGAGTGCGCGTAAGACGTTCGTTCAATCGCTCTTTCACTCGCACATCCTACGCCCTTCTCGTACCGCTGCCGCTACACTCCTGCAGATGTCCACCCGAGTCGCCTCTCGTGCTGCTACCGCTGACCTCGCGATTGCCGCCGCACTCTGGGGTGGCATGTATGTGGTCTCCGCCGAGACATTTGCTGCGATTCCGCCGGCAACGCTGGGCCTGCTTCGTCTCGCGATCGGCGTTGCCGCCCTGGCGACCTTCGCCGCCCTCCGTGGCGAGTCACTCGGATGGGCGAAGGCACCGAAATCTGCGGTGTTGCGTGCTGGAGTCGCGGTTGCTGCGTCAATCCTTCTGCAGTTTGCTGGTACCGCACTGACCTCTGCGGTAGAAGGCTCCATCGTCACCATGGCAACGCCAGTCTTCGTCTTGATCTTTGGATGGGCGCTCGAAGGGATCCGTGTTCCGCGCCAGTCGTGGTTCGGCATCGTACTCGCGGCGATCGGCGTTGGAGCGCTGGCGCTTCGCGGCAACGCTGCTGAGGGACTCGTTGCCGACGCCAGTGCCAGCCGGCTGCTCGGTATCGCGATGCTGATTGGTGGCGGTGCTGCATGGGCGCTCTTCTCGAGCCTCGGGCGACCGATCGTTGCCGCGGTGGGCGCCCGCAACGCCGTGACGCTGAGCGCTGGACTGGCGATTCCCATGATGCTCCCGTTCGTCGTGGCAGAGCTTGCGATCGGCGGTATCGACCTCGTGGCGGCCACGACTCCAGGCACGCTGCTCGCCGTGCTCTATCTCGGCGTTGGGGCAACATCGATCGGCTGGAGCTGCTGGTACCGCGGCTATGCCGCCGCACCGCCGCGACTCTCCGCTGGTGTGCTCTTCTTGCAGCCGCTCGTTGCCGCGGCGCTCGGCGTTGGCCTGCTCAACGAGGCACTCGATGGAGGGCTGGCGCTTGGCGCACTCTTCCTGCTCGGCGGCGTGGCGCTGATCTCCTTTGAGCGCGCCAGCAGCACAAAGCAGAGCCGCGTGCGATCGTAGGGGGAATGGACGACCTTCGACGCTATCGCGCCACCCCGCCCCCCATCACCGGCGTCGCCGCAATCACCACCGCCGATAACGGCGAGGTCCGCAACCCAGACCCAACCGACCGTGCCGCCTGGCGCGAGTGGGTCTCAGCATCAAAGACGCGCAACTGGCTGCGCCGCGATCCACTCCTTGATTGGCTCGAGGTGCACGGCACCAGCAAGGGCTTTGCGAAAGATGTTGGCGCCGATGCTAATCCGCCGAGCCCGTACGATCTGCGCGAGCTGCTCTTTGCGCAAGGGAATCGCTTCGAAGAGCGCATGTTTGAGATTCTGGAACCGAGCGTTGCCTCACACCGAAAGATTTCCGACGGCTGGCAGGCAACGCGCACCCTCGCTGCTGCCGAAGCAACCTTTGCCGCCATGCGCGAGGGAGTTGAGCTGATCGAGCAGGCGGTGGTGCGCAATCCCGAAGATCGGACCTACGGCGCGATCGACCTGCTCGTTCGCAGCGATGTGCTTGAGCGACTTATTCCTGGCGTGATTGACCCGAGCGAGGCGGCTCTCTCTGCACCAGCGTTGGCACCCGACGGTGGTGATGCGCCGCCATGGCATTACGTCGTGGTCGATGTGAAGTTCTCCACACTCGATCTCTCGGTGAGCGGATTCGCGGGGAGTTCGCACCGGCACTATGCCGGCCAAGTGCTCGTCTACACCGCCGCCATCGCACGCCTGCAGGGCTACTGCCCGGCGGAGGCGTACCTGCTCGGCCGCACCTGGATGAGCAGCAAGGGGCGGGGGAGTGGCGCACTGGAGCGACTCGCCCGTGTGCCCGTGGAGCGTGAGAGCACCCGCGAAGATGAGTTCCCGCTCACCGTTGAGGTGGGCCGCGCGCTGGAGTGGGTCCGAACCGTGCGCCGCGATGGCGCCACCTGGGATGCGCTGCCACGCCCAACACGCCCAGAGCTCTACCCAAACATGAATGCCGACCAAGACCAGCCGTGGAGCGAGGCGAAGCACAAGATCGCCCGCGAGATCGGCGAGCTCACCTACCTTCCAGGCGTTGGCCCCGATTTACGCGACGCTGCGATTGCCGCCGGCATCAAGCGCCGCGACGAGCCGGGGTTGAGTCCAGATCGCCTTGGTGTGACGGGTGACGCTCGACCGCGACGACTCGCCGCCGTGCTCGCCGCAAACTACGTGTCCGCATCTGCCGCCGCAAACGCGAAGGTGCTTCCAGCAGCCATTGAGCTCCGCGACGATGCGCACTGGCGCACCCCTGCGCGCATCGAGTTCCATGTCGACTTTGAGAACTCAGGGAACCTCAACGACGACTTCACCAAACTGCCGAGCGTTGGTGGCGCCACGTGCATCTTCCAGATCGGCTGCCTTGTTTCAGTCGATGGCCGCGAGCCAACCACCGCCGAAATTGCTGCAGCTACCGCAGTCGGTGCCAACGTGGGTGAGCGACTCTTCACGCCGCGCGCTGAAGATGCATCGTGGTTCCCCGCCTTTGGGCAGTGGAGCGGCGATCGGCTGAACGCCACATCGGAGCGCGCGGTGCTCGATGCGTGGGTCGCCTTCATGGGCGCATGGCGCACGTCACTCAGCCTCACGTGGGATGCGACGCGCATCGTGCACTGGTCACCCGCTGAGCGCAACCTGCTCTTCACCGCCGCCGACTCCGCCGCCGGTCGTCACCCCACCTGGTCGCTCCCCGACGAGATCGGCTGGTTCGATGCCTTCGATGAGCTCGTCTACAAGGTGCCGGTCAGCGTGCGCGGCGCCTACGGCTTTGGCCTGAAAGACATCGCCAAGGCGATGCGCGCCGAGGGGCTCATCGATGTCTCATGGGGCGATGGCCCTGCCGACGGCATGGGCGCTATGGCTGCGGCCTATACCGCCGATGCTCGCGCCGCCGCCGAAGGGAAGCGCCTCGCCGACTATGACTACTTCCGCTCCGGCACTGAATACAACGCGGCAGATTGCCGCTCCATGTCGCTCGTGCTGGCTTGGCTACGGGAGAACCGCTAAACCGTCTCGTTCACCTCGCATAAAGAACGGGACGCCACCCCTTTCGAGGTGACGCCCCGTTGCGCCGCGCGGGCGCGACTGCGTGTTACTCAGCGGGCGGGATCAGGACCTCGTAGATCTCTGAGCTTGCTCCCGCGTTGAACTCATTCCAGAAGAGCCAGCCGAGGCTCAGCGTCGTTCCATCCTTGCCCACCCCTGTTCCTGCTCCAGTCGCGCTCGAGAACGAGGGGAGCCACTCCGTCTCCGAATCGGACACCGTACTGGCGGCAACCTCAATATCTGTAACGAACTGGCCATTTGCAGCCAAGGCGACCTGATCAAGATCGACGTAGAGCCAATCACTCCCCGACGAGTCTGAATCCCAGCCGCCGCCGTTATAGCTCGTTACCCTGAACGCTGGGCCTTCGTTGTCACCCCAGAGCAAAGCTGAATTGATTGAGAACCAAACCACTGATGTAACAGGATTCACGTAAGTTTCGCACTCCCCCAAATCCACCTTCACCAGACCCGTGTCGGCAAGAACGATTACTTGATCTCCGACACCGTCATCGTTCGTATCGAGTTCGATATCCCACTCGTTTAGTGCAGGATTGGACATCAGGTCCCAGCTGGTGATTACCATCTCAAAATTTCCCGCTGCGGCGGTTTCCCACCAGCCTGTGTTTGCTCCGGCAGAGCCATCAGGAATATCTACTGCGTTGACACCAATGTTCTTGATATCAGCGCCGTTGCCGATGCGCTCGCGCCCGTCGCGGGCCAACCAGACATATGGATGGATTTCCTGGCTTTGAGGCGTTCCGTTAGCCGCGTTCGCGTCTTGGGCCCCAGTCGTCAGGGAATAGCTGAGATCGTGGCGGGCTGACCCGAGCGAAGCCGCAAAGGTAAACTTTTCGACGTGCTGGAACATAGCGAACACCGCTGGAACATAGCGAACACCGGCAGCCGCAGCGACGGCTTGCCACTTGATGTGCCCGTAATGATGACGTTGAGTGACTTGTTCCCCCAGGTCTCGAAATTGCGTTGCGCCGCAACGGTCGCTACCAGCTTGACCGTGAGGGTTTTTGACTTCCCCGCGCCCAAGCTAATGATTGTTGTGTTCTTCACCAGCGACGAACCGTTGTAGATCTTCACCGTGACACCACTCGGAATCGTGAACCCAGTGGCAGCCGCAACAGCAAACTTATAGTTCGCCGTGGTGGTGCCGTTGTTCTTGACGATAAAGGTCTGGCTCTTGGTGAGCGTCGCGGCCGCGTCGCCGTAGACCATGCCGAAGCTCATCGTGGCGTTCGGCCCCGCATCGATGGTGACCTTCGCCTTGACGGCGTTGAGGGCATTGACTCGACCGGCGCCGACAGAGCGGAGCAAGACGTTGCTACCGACCGACTTCGCGGTGTTGATGAGCGCTGACTTGATCAGCGCAGGGGTCCACTTTGGATTGGCCTGCTTGACCAGCGCCGCCACGCCAGCAACCACGGGGGTTGCCATTGAGGTGCCGCTGAACCAGGCAACGCCATCTCCGCTCCCTGAGGCTGCCGACACGATGTCGACACCCGGAGCTGCAATCTCAGGCTTGGGCCGCAAGCTCAGGCTTCAGCGCAAGGTCGCCCCAGCGCGGTCCACCTGAAGAGAATTCCGCGACGGTGTGATAACTCGGGTTTGCAACTAGATCGGTTGCCTGCGCGCTTATCGTTGCTAGATCGTCATAGATGCTATTCAAATCGATCGCGTTGTTTAGGGCCCTGCCGGTGAGACCGTTGGCCATCAATACGGGAATGCTGCCAGTCGGAGTTGCCGGACCTTGGAACGGAGAGAATGTTGAGCAATCGTCATCGCCAGTGCATCCGTCATAGGTCGAATTAGTGCCGTTAACAATGTCTGTGCGTTGAAGAATGATGGCCGCGACCGCCCCTTCGGCGATCATGGCGGAGACCTTATCTGCAAACGTGCAAGAACCGCGGCGCACTACGGCAATTTTTCCGGTCATATCTGTTGACC